>NZ_JAZHFT010000153.1:0-501 GCF_036541425.1 Consotaella aegiceratis | reverse complement strand
TCGCACTGGGTCTGGCGCGGAGCCTATTCCGACGCCGTGGTTGATCACACCATCACTTTGCGGGGCGACCAGCGGACATCAAGCTCATGATGTCCGCTACGGCAGGCCCGTTACCCCATCTAAAAACCTCGCGTTTGTCGGGGTTTGATGATTCATTGTCTCCTGTGGGAAGGAGACTTGGGAATGGGAACGACGCCTGGCTTCTTCGATAATGTGTCACCCGTGAAGAATTGGGAAGCCCTTGAAAAGGCTTCCGGATCATGGTTGGCGGAGATTTTTCTTTTGCAGGATTGAGTCATTTGGGCTGATAAACTTGCAAATTGCGTTGGCGCTGCGGGCGTGATTCACTGGTTCCCGGATCGGTGATCGGGGAGCTTTTCGATGCGTCCGAAGGAGCGGCGGGACAGCGGGCAGAGCGATCTGTTCCGGGCTCGGCTTGATCAGATCGTCGACCCGCACCACGCGCTGGTCCGGCTCGGGCGGGCGATCGACTGGCGCTTT
>NZ_JAZHFT010000152.1:0-515 GCF_036541425.1 Consotaella aegiceratis | reverse complement strand
CAGGTGACTGCGCTTTTTAGATCGATCGGCTGGTCCCATTCCCACTCCATCATGCAGCGCCTTTCAGCGACTGCGGACAGAAGCATGACCTCGGCGACAGGATGTAGGGAAATTGGGGTTGACCCAGGACGGCCCGTTACAGAAGAACCGTCCAGGTGCTGAGCCGGCGACACGGGACCGTCGATTTCCACATCATGAACACCGACGACATCCGCAAGACGATCTCCAGCACCACCGAGACGATGACTTTCCTGATCGCGCTGATCTCGCTGGTCGTCGGCGGCATCGGGGTCATGAACATCATGCTCGTTTCGGTCTCCGAACGCGTGGCCGAGATCGGCGTGCGCATGGCGGTCGGCGCGCGGCAGGCCGACATCATGATCCAGTTGGACACCTCGAAAAACCTCGCGTGGCTGGGCGTTTCATGATTCCATCGGTCTCGACGGGATCAGGAGGCATAGATGCGCGGGCAGCCGGGGTTCTGGGATGTTGACGAGCGATATGTCCGGCTGAGC
>NZ_JAZHFT010000151.1:0-602 GCF_036541425.1 Consotaella aegiceratis | reverse complement strand
GGACACCTCGAAAAACCTCGCGTGGCTGGGCGTTTCATGATTCCATCGGTCTCGACGGGATCAGGAGGCATAGATGCGCGGGCAGCCGGGGTTCTGGGATGTTGACGAGCGATATGTCCGGCTGAGCGAGGCGGGCGATCCGCTGGAGAAGCTGAACGCCATCGTGCCGTGGGAGGTGTTTCGCAAGCCGTTAGCCAAGGCGCTGAAGCGCTCGGACGGCGCCAAGGGCGGCAGGCCGCCCTACGATCCGGTTCTGATGTTCAAGGTGCTGATGCTGCAGGCGCTCTACAACCTGTCGGACGATCAGACCGAGTTCATGATCCAGGACCGGCTGTCGTTCATGCGGTTTCTCGGCCTCGGGCTCGCCGACACGGTGCCGGACGCCAAGACGATTTGGCTGTTCCGCGAGCACCTGGCACAGGCCAGTGCGATCCGGAACCTGTTTGCCCGCTTCGACAAGCATCTGGCCAAGGCAGGCTATCTGGCGATGGGCGGTCAGATCGTTGATGCGACGATCGTCGCGGCGCCCAAGCAGCGCAATACCGAGGAGGAGAAGGCGGCGATCAAGGCCGGCGAGGTGCCGGAAGGCTGGAAGGACAAGC
>NZ_JAZHFT010000150.1:0-604 GCF_036541425.1 Consotaella aegiceratis | reverse complement strand
GAGCAGGCGGCGTTCATCGAGAAGCTGAACCCCTGCTTCCGCGAGCGCCATGTCGAGAGTTCGGCGCCGGGCGAACTGCTGTCGGCCGACACCTTCTTCGTCGGCAACCTCAAGGGCATCGGCAAGGTCTACCTGCATGCCGTCGTCGACACCTACGGCTCCTATGCCTTCGGCTTTCTGCACGTTTCCAAACAGCCCGAGGCGGCCGTCGCCGTGCTCCACAACGAGGTGCTGCCCTTCTATCGCAACCTCGATCTGCCGGTCGGCGCCATCCTGACCGACAACGGTCGAGAATTCTGCGGCACCGAGAAGCACCCTTACGAGCTCTATCTCGACCTCAACGGCATTGAGCACCGGCGCACCAAGGTTCGAACCCCGAAGACCAACGGCTTTGTCGAGCGCTTCAACGGCACCGTCCTCGACGAGTTCTTCCGCGTCACCATGCGCGAGACCTTCTACGAGACCGTCGAGGCCCTGCAGGCCGATCTCGATGCCTGGCTCGTCCACTACAACACCGAACGCCCGCATCTCGGCTATCGCAACATGGGCCGCAGGCCAGCCGAAACCGTCATGTCTTTCGTCAGTCAAGAAGCTTAAGAAGACA
>NZ_JAZHFT010000015.1:0-98853 GCF_036541425.1 Consotaella aegiceratis | reverse complement strand
CCTGCCGAATATCTGTCGCTGATCTCCAACGCCATCCGCATCTCCCTCGTCGCATCTAGTACGAAGGAATCACGGTCGCCGAAGCCACGCAAATCACGCCAGAGTCAGATCATCCGCTCAGCGGTATTATTTCGATATATAGGGTGACAATATGTCTTATCAGGACATAAGGAGGGTGACAATCCCTTCGCGGACGGGGCCGGCAGGGGTGTTTTCGCTTCTGGCGCGGCTGGCGAGGGCCGGGCGCCGGTCCTTTTGGCAGCGCTCCGTTCTGAGGCGCAGTCGTCGGCATCTTCTCGATCTGACCGACGAGCAGCTTCGCGACGTCGGGATCACGCGGCGGCAGGCTTTAGACGAAGGGCGGCGGTCCTTCTATCTCGATTGAACTTTTGTATGGCCGGCATCGGCTCGCCAACGTGTCGGACGATGTCACCACTGACGCCGATCAAATTACGATTGTTCGCTTATCAACCATCTTCGACAGCGAATTGACAGCCAGGATGATGATGCTTGGACCTCGCGTTGTAACGGAGGCCCACGATGCGAATCCGATTGTCCGGTTGGCGCAAGACAGCCGCCCGTCTGTCCCTGGCTGCCGCCATCGCCCTTGGCGGGTATCTGGCTGTCCTGCAGCTCACCGGCAACGTGCACGAGGTGCTGCCGGGCCGGCTCTACCGTTCGGCAACGTTGTCGCCGGAGCGTCTTGCAAGGCTCGTGGATGACAAGGGCATTCGCACGATCGTCAACCTGCGAGGCGAGCATCCGGACAGCGCATGGTTTCAAGAGGAGCAGCGCGTCGCGCGGATGAAGCACGTGCGTTTGGTCAGTCTGTCCTGGTCGGCATCGCGTCCGCTGTCCGATTCCAAGGTTCAACGGTTCTTTCGCGTCGTCGGCGGCCTGGAAGAACCGATCCTGATCCACTGCCGCTCCGGGTCCGATCGAACCGGCCTGGCCTCGGCGCTCTATCTGGCGCGAGCGGCCGGCGCCGACGAAGAAACGGCCGAAAGCCAACTGTCGATCTTTTACGGGCATGTCGGACTGCCGTTCTTTCCGGCCTTTCCGATGGACCAGACGTTCGAGCGTCTCGAACCGGCGCTGGGCTATCCCAACTCCTGACGTCCGGCAGCGGCCAGTCGGCCTTGAAGCGCGATCGGCGGGACCGCACTTCGGACCGCTCTCGATGATGGCCGACCGAACTTGTCCGGCGCTTTGGTCTCAGTGGCCGAGGCCCTTGCCGGCCCACGGGCCGTGCAGCCCGGTGCCAGCCTGGTCCAGCCGTTCGAAGCCGTGCGCGCCGAAGAAGTCACGTTGCGCCTGAATCATGTTCGCCGTCGAGCGCGCCGTGCGCATGATGTCGAAGGCGAACAATCCGGCCGACAAGGCGGGCAGGGGCTGCCCGAAGGTCGCGCCGGCCGCCACCACCTTGCGCAGGCTGGGAAGCCCCTTTTCGATGGAGTCGCTGAAGATCGGCGCCAGCGTCAGGTCGCGCGTCGGGTCCTCGCGCAGCGCCGCCGACATGTCGTTCAGCATGCTGGAGCGGATGATGCATCCGGCTCGCCAGACTTCCGCGATCGCGGGCATCGGCAGGCTCCATTCGAACGCGGTCGAGGCGGCCGACAGCAGCCCGAAGCCCTGCGAGTAGCACAGGATCTTGCCGGCGATCAGCGCCATTTCCAGATCCTCGGTGCTCAGCACGTCGGGAGCCAGACGTTGCGGCGCGGGTCCGAAGGCGCGCTCGGCGGTCCGGCGGGATTCAAGCTTGGCCGACATGTTGCGCGCGGCGACCGCCGCCTCGATCACCGGGATCGGGGCGCCGAGATGCTGCGCCTCGATGACGGTCCAGCGGCCGGTGCCCTTCTGGCCGGCCTTGTCCAGAATCACGTCGAGCATCGGCTTGTCGCTGCCCGGATCGCGGGCGCGCGCCACGGCCGCCGAAATCTCGATCAGATAGGATTGGAGCGGACCTTCGTTCCAGCGTGCAAACACGTCGGCGATCGCGTCGCTATCGAGCCCGAGCCCGTCGCGCATGACGCCGTAGACCTCGGCGATCATTTGCATGTCGGCGTATTCGATGCCGTTGTGGACCGCCTTGACGAAATGGCCGGCGCCGCGTTCGCCCATCAGCGTGGCGCAGGCTTGTCCTTCATATTGAGCCGCGATGACCGTCAGGACAGGCGCGACGCGATCCCAATTCTCCTTGGCGCCGCCGCCCATGATCGACGGTCCGTGCCTCGCTCCTTCCTCGCCGCCCGACACGCCGATGCCGAGAAAATGAGGGATCTCGCCGTCGGCCGCCGCCTTGGCGCGACGTTCCGTGTCGTGGAAATTCGCATTGCCGGCGTCGATGATGAGATCGTCCATGTCGAGAAGCGGGGTCAGCGCCGCGATCTGCTGGTCGACCACGGGGCCGGCCGGCACCATCAGGATGATCGAGCGGGGCCGCTCGATCGCGGCCACGAACGCTTCGAGGGTTTCCGTCGGGACGATGCGGTCGGCGAGCGGCCCGGCCTCGGCGGCAAACGTTCGGGTCACCTCGGTCGTGCGGTTGAACACGGCGATGGGGAAACCCTTCTCGGCGATGTTGAGGGCCAGCGCGGCGCCCATGGTCCCGAGGCCGATCAGGCCGATTTTCGCTTCACTCATGACCATTGTCCTTTGGGTGTGGGTCTGCGCCGTAGATATGTTCGCGATGATGCAATGAACAGTTCTCGCCGCCTTCGCCGATCGGCGCGATCTGATCGGGCGTTCGCCAGCGGCGACGTGGTCGGCCGCGCGGCGATGGCGTGGGCCCGCAGGCCCCGGTCGAGAATTCGGTCTGGTCGGCGAGCCTGGGCTATGGCCGGGGCAGTGCCCGGACCCATTCAGCGATCCGTCGGGCCACCTCGTCGGTCGTACCCGGCGAGAGGATGTCGCCGGCCAGAACGTGGCCGGCGGGGTCGCCGCTGTCGGTGACCTCCGTCATGTCCGTCGGTGCGCCCCAGCGCAGGGCAGCCGCCCGGACCGTCGCGGGGTCGATCACCTGATCGTTCGGCGAGACGACGAACAGCGTCGGAATGCGGATCGAGCCGAGATCGGCCTCGCGCGCGGCCTTCATGAGCGCGGCCATGGGCAGCAAGGCGGCGGTCGGATAATGCGTGGTCCAATGCTTGGCCATCGCCGCGTTTACGGGTTCGAAGCCTGTTTCCGGTCCGCCGATCAAGAGAGCGAGGTCCCTGGCGAACGGATAGGTCAGAAGCGATGCCCGCCAGTCGCGAAGCTCGTAGTTGGGGGACATCAGAACCAGCCCGTCGACGCCCTTCATCAGGCCGGGCCTGGTCGCGCCGAGGGTGGCGAGCGTGGCTCCGGTGGAGTTGGCGACGATCACCACCCGCTCGCCGATTCTGCGTCCGATCTGAATCGCTTCGGCCAGATCGTTCATCCAATCGTTGACGCTTGCCATTTCCATGGCGACGCCGTCGCGGCCATGGCCGGTGAGGCGGGTCAGGAACAGATTGGCGTGCAGCGCCTGCGCCAGCCGGTCGGGGAGAGGGCGGACCTCGGCCTTGTCGGCGGAAAAGCCGTGCACGTAGACGATCGCCAGCGGCGTCTTGGCGCGCGAGTTGGGATAGGCCCAGACGATCTCCTTGGCGGCGTTGCCCCGCAGATTGGGGATATCGGCTTCCTCCCGCGCCAGATAGGCGGCTGGGTCGTCACCGATCGAATCGGGATCGAACGTCACCCGCAAGTCCACCGGCTCGCGCGGACCGAACAGCCAGATGCCCAGTCCGGCAACAACGAGCAGGACCAGAAGACCGAGACCAAGTCGAAGCTTCAATGAAAACACCCCGCGGGAGACGCACTCTGCCCGCGAGGGATAGGGATTTTGGCGGCACGATCAAGGCGAACAGGCCGAACGCGGCGTTTGGTCGTCGTCTTCAACGAGAGCAGCGCCGCCGTCAGACCGGGCGGCGCCGCGCCGGTGCCGGCCCGGACTGCCCGGACGCGGCAGGCTAGATCGTCAGGTGATAGAGCTTGAAGCCGTCCGGGCCGTCGCCGGCCGGCTCGATCTTCACGCCCTTGACCTCGTTGGCATAGTCGACCCCGCCGGGACCGGTCTCGAACACCACCACCGTGCCGTCCGCCGACGCGAAGGTCCAGTTGGCGTCCGCCGACGGATTGATCGTGCCCTGCTCGTGGATGTAGCGCACGATCACATCGCGATTGGCGTCGGGTGCCACGTAGATGATCTTCTCGCCGTTGATGCCCGGGAAGTTGCCGCCGCCGCCGGCGCGATAGTTGTTGGTGGCCACCACGAACTCCTGATCGAGATCGATCGGCTTGCTCTCGAACTGCAGGTTGACGATGCGCTCGGCGCCCTCGTTGGCGATCTCGCCCTTGGCCGTGTATTTCGGCGGCTGGGTGACGTCGATCTGATAGGTAACGCCGTCGATCACGTCGAAATTGTAGGAGGGGAAATCGTCGGCGAGCAGCGGCTGGTCTGGTTTGCCCGCCTCGATCTGGCGGAACATGCCGGCCGACATCTCCAGCCATTCCTTGACGTCCGAGCCCTTGATCTTCACCGCGCGCACGGTGTTCGGGTAGAGGTAGAGATCGGCGACGTTCTTGATCGCCACCGGGCCGGCCTTGACGTCCGTGTAGTACTCGGGACCACCGCGGCCGCCGGCCTTGAACGGCGCCGCCGCCGACAAGAGCGGCAGGTCCTTGTATTCGGTCGCCTTGAGAATGTCCTTCATGTACCAGGTCTGGGCTTGGTTCACGATCTGAACGGATGGATCGTCGGCCACGAGCGCGAAATAGGAATAGAGCGGCGCGGCCGTCTCGCCGACCGGCGTGCGGACATAGGCCAGCGTCGCCTCGTGGTCCGCCTCGACCGGAGCGAGCACCTTGTCGTCGCTCTCCACGGTCGGAACGATCTCCTTTTCGATGCGATCGTAGATGGGACGCAGCTCGACCATATGGTCGGCGATCTTCCACTCGCCGCCGTCATGCTCCAGCATCAGGTCGACGAGACCCATATGCGATCCCCAGAAGCCGGCCATGACCGCCGGCTTGCCATTGAGCGTGCCCTTGTCGTTGTCGGCGCCCGGAATGTCGACGAAGTCCTCGCCGGGGAACTGAAGATGCTGGTGGCCGGTCATCACCACATCGATGCCGTCGACCGAGGCGAGCTGCAGCGAAGCGTTCTCGGCCATCTCGCCGCCCTCGGCCGAAATGCCCGAATGCGACAGCGCGACGATGATGTCGGCGCCGTCCTCCTTCATCTGCGGCACCCAGGCCTTGGCGGTCTCGACGATGTCGCGGGTCGCGGCCTTGCCTTCCAGGTTGGCCGAATCCCAGATCATGATCTGCGGCGGAACGAAGCCGATGACGCCGATCTTGAGCGGCTGCTTGTCGCCGCTGCCGAGCTCGATCTCCTTCTCCAGCATGAGATAGGGCTTCATGAAGAGCTCGTCGTCGCGCGGATTTTCCGCCAGCGTTTCGCCCTTGATGAGGTTGGCGCAGCAATACGGGAAGTTGGCACCGTTCAAGACCTTGAACATGAAGTCCAGGCCGTAGTTGAACTCGTGATTGCCCAGCGTACCGGCGTCGTAGGAGAGCGTGTTCATGCCGGCGATCACCGGATGGACGTCGCCGTCCTTCATGCCCTTTTCGTAGGCGATGTAATCGCCGAGCGGGTTGCCCTGCAGGAAGTCGCCATTGTCGAGCAGCATCGAGTTCTTCGCTTCGGCGCGGATCGCTTCGATGATCGTCGCCGTGCGCGCCAAGCCCACCGTGTCGGACGGCTTGTCGGCATAGTAGTCGTAGGGAAAGACGTGGACGTGGATGTCGGTCGTCTCCATCAGGCGCAGATGCGCCTGATTCGGCGCGGCGCGCAGCGAATAGGGATGCAGCAGGATGAAGCTGCCGGCGGCAGCGGTACCAAGCAGGAAGCGGCGCCGGGATACCGGCAGGACGAGAGCGGAACGCATGGCCATGGAATGCCTCCTGGAGTTCGACGGTTCGATCAGCTTATGAAACGCCGGCGCATGACGCCAGTGTGTCGGTGGCGCTGGGACCCGATGGATCGTCTTCAGTCCTTGAGCGCCGGGGTGAGCACCTCGCGGGTGCCGACCGGTTCGAAGCCGCCTTTGATGTAGAGGGGCAGGGCGGCCGGATGATCGAGATTGTTGGTCTCGAGCGAGAGAACCGTCGGGTTGCTTTCGAACCCGGCCTGCACCGCCTGGGAAAGCAGCGGCGCAGCCAGGCGCCGGCCGCGAAAGTCCGGCAGGATCGCAAAATGGACGATGCGCGTTTCGCGGACCTCGGGGTGGACGTCGAGCTCGAACCAACCGGCCGGCGCGCCATTGCCGTAGAGCACATGGATCCGCACGGGATCGGCGTGGATTTCCCGAGACAACCGGTCGTCCGGCATATGCCGCGACGTCCAATGATGGGGGCGGCCCACGGCGTCGTAGAGATAGCGGTAGTAGTCGAGCGGGATCGCCTCGACGCGGACAAGATCGTACCGGCAGCCATCGTCCGGCCACGGCAACGGCCCGCGAGGCGGCTGCCGCATGATCAGCTGTGTCACGGTGGCTTTGAGCAGCGTCATCGAACTCAAGACGCTAGCTCGGAGAGCCGGACGGTGGACCGGTGACGACCGGCGTGTCGGGCTGCGATCCCCATTCCGTCCAGGAGCCGTCGTAGAGGCGGGTGCCGTTGGCGCCGAGCGCGGCCAGCGCGAGGTTGATCACCGCTGCTGTGACGCCCGAGCCGCAGGAGGTGACGATCGGCCGCTGCGGATCGAGCCCCGCCTCGGCGAAGGCGGCAGCGAGCTGTTCGGGCGGCTTCAGGCGGCCGTCCTCGGCGAGCAGCGAAAAGGGCAGATTGCGGGCGCCCGGCATATGGCCGCCGCGCACGCCCTGCCGGGGCTCCGGCACGGCCCCGGCGAAGCGCTCGGCCGGCCGAGCGTCGGCCACCTGCATCGCGCCGTCGGCCACCAGCCGGCGCATTTCTTCCAGCGACACCGCCGCCTCGGCGTTGAAAACGGCGTGGAACTCTGCCGGTTTGGGCGATGCGGCACCGGCCTCGATCGGCAGCCCGGCGGCCTTCCACGCGGCAAAACCACCGTCGAGAACCCGCACGTCCCGCGCGCCGAAGGTGCGGAACAGCCACCAGGCGCGCGGAGCACTGAACAGGCCCATGCCGTCATAGACAACGATCGTGTCGGTCGCGGACAGACCGAGCGCGCCGGCCGCCTCGGCGAAATTGGAGGCCGGCGGCAGCGTATGCGGCAGCGACGATCTGGGATCAACCACGGCGTCGTGATCGAAGAAGACGGCGCCCGGAATGTGCCCCGCCGCGAATTCTTCGGAGGCGATGCGGCCTTGTGCGGGCAGGTACCAGGAGGCGTCGACGATCGACAGCCCGCGTCCCACCTGGCTCAGATGAGCGGCGAGATCGTCCGGTGTGATGAGAAGGTCTTTTCGGTACATGATGGGATGCTTCTAGGAAGGCAACGCGCCGAAGCGGATGCGGAAGCGCCGGTTGCTGCGGCCCTTCTTTTCGATCTTGCCGATATGGATGCTTCCGACCTCGGCCGTGCTTCTGACGTGGGTGCCGCCGCAGGGCTGCGCGTCGATGCTCGATTCCTCGCCGATGCAGACCAGGCGGATACGACCGGTTCCACGCGGCGGCTTGACGTTTGCCGATTTCACCAGCCCTGGGTTGGCGTCCAGATCCTCGTCGGTGATCCAGCGCGTGAACACCGGATGGTCGGCCTCGACGAGCTGCATCAGCTGCTCCGTCACCGTGAACTTGTTGGCCGATGCCTCGGGACTGTCGAAATCGATGCGGCTTTCGTCCTCGCCGACGGACGCGCCGGTGATCGGGAAGGGATAGACGACGGACAGAAGATGGCAGGCGGTGTGCATGCGCATCAGCTTGTGCCGGCGCTGCCAGTCGATCGCGAGGTTGAAGGTGCCGCCAACGGCCAACGCGGTGACCGGCTCGTCGGCCATCAGGACCACGGCTTTCCGATCGGCGGAACGAACCGTATCGACGATGCGGATCGCCTGTCCGGCAGGGCTCTCGACCGACCCTGTGTCGCCTGGTTGACCGCCGCCGGTGGCGAAGAAGTTGGAACGGTCGAAGATCAGGCCGTTCTCGCCGTCGAAGCCCAACAGCCGGGCCTCGATACGATCGCAATACGCATCGTCCTGGTAGATCGTCTCGGTCTCGAACGCGGTCATTCCACCGCCTCGAACGGCAGGTCGAAACTGGAGCGATGGTCGAGCCAGTCCGGTGTCGGCAAATTTTTCGACCGCAGGAAGTCCGGATTGAAGATCTTGGACTGATAGCGCGCGCCGATATCGCACAGAATCGTCACGATGGTGTGGCCCGGTCCCATCTGCTTGGCCATACGGATGGCGCCGGCGATGTTGATGCCCGACGATCCGCCCAGACAAAGGCCTTCCTCCTTGACCAGATCGAACAGGATCGGCAGGGCCTCGCCATCGGGGATGCGATAGGCGAAGTCGGGCTCGAAGCCTTCCAGGTTGGCGGTGATGCGCCCCTGGCCGATCCCCTCGGTGACCGAGGACCCTTCGGATTTCAGTTCGCCGGAGGTGTAGAAGCTGAAGAGCGCCGCACCCTCGGGATCGGCCAGGCCGGCCTTGATGTGGCCGGAGTGGCGCTTGAGGCCCATGGCGGTGCCGGCCAGCGTTCCGCCGCTGCCCACCGCGCAAATGAAGCCGTCGATCTGACCGCCGGTCTGCGACCAGATCTCCTCCGCGGTGGTGACGACATGGGCCTCGCGATTGGCGACGTTGTCGAACTGGTTGGCCCAGATCGCGCCGGCCGGATGGGTCTCGTTCAGATGCTCCGCCAACCGGCCCGACAACTTCACGTAGTTGTTGGGATTGCGGTAGGGCACGGCCGGAACCTCGACCAACTCGGCGCCGAACAGCCGCAGCGCGGCCTTCTTTTCCTCGCTCTGGGTCTCGGGAATGACGATGACCGTGCGATAGCCGAGGGCATTGGCGACCATGGCAAGGCCGATGCCGGTGTTGCCGGCCGTGCCCTCGACGATGATGCCGCCCGGATGGAGCCGGCCCTCCTTCTCGGCGCCGCGAATGATGGCGAGCGCGGCACGGTCCTTGACCGATTGGCCGGGGTTCATGAACTCGGCCTTGCCGTAGATTTCGCATCCCGTGAGTTCGGACGCCCGTTTCAAGCGGATGAGCGGCGTATTACCGATCGCGTCGATGACGTTGTTATGCCTGGACATGGAATTTGCCGCGCGTGGTCTGGATCATGGCAAACCTATGGCTCAGGGCGCGGCAAGGCAAGCAGCGGCGCCGCCATAAGTCCATCAATCCTTGCACCGGCCAGGTCATGCGAAAAGGGATCGTTCGGCCGCCACACAATCGCGGATGAACTCGGCGACGACGCGGATGCGGCGCAGATGCCGGCCGCTTTCGTGAAAGACCATCCAGTAGCTGCGCCGAACCTCGCGGCCGGGCAGGATGCGTTCCAGCCCGGGGCACGAATTGGCGATGAAGGCGTGCAGGATGCCGATGCCGGCGCCCGCGGTCACCGCCTCGGTCTGGCCGAGCGCGCCGGAGATCTCGAAGCGGGAAGGCCAGTTTCGGACGATCTCCCCGGCATAGTTCAGAACCGGACTGTAGATCAGATCGTCGACATGGCCGATCAGGCCATGCCGAAGAAGCGCCTCTTCGCTGTCCGGCCGGCCATGGCGGTCGAGATAGGACGTGGCGGCATAGAGGCCGAGCGAATAGTCGACCAGCTTCTGCACGACCAAACGGCCCTCGACGGGCCGGTCGATGGTGATGGCGAGGTCCGCTTCGCGGCGCGATATGGAAAAGGCGCGCGGCACCGGTACGAGTTGCAATGTCAGCGCGGGATGGCGCTCTAGGAGGGCACCGAGACGCGGCGCCAGGAACGCCGTGCCGAAGCCGTCGGGCGCGCCGATGCGTACGGTGCCGGACAGGTCCGCATCCATGCTGCCGACGGCCTGGCGCGCCGCCGTCATCTCTTCTTCCATGCGCTCCGCTGCCTGGAAGAAGGCCTCGCCGTCCGGGGTCAATGCGCAGCCCTGGGGATGCCGGTCCAGCAGGCGGGCGCCGAGGTCGGCCTCGAGTGCTGAGACGCGACGGCCGACGGTGGCGTGATTGAGGCCAAGACGCCGCGAGGCGGCGAGGATCTGGCCGGTTCGTGCAACGGCCAGGAAGACGCGCACGTCATCCCAGTCCATGCAGTTGCTCCTGTCCGGACATCCGCATCTTGATTTTCCTTCTGGTTCGTGTCGCCTCGTTCGCCGCTTGGACGGCGGCGGGAAAGCATTCCGGATCATAAGGTTGCGGGATTCTCTTCATGACGATTCGGTTTTGTCCCTGCGGAGAAATCGAAGCCTGTCTCGTGCTATTGCCGGTTCGGGACTTTATTTTTTGCACAACGGTTTGGCGTTTGCACCTCTTGTATGGCTACTCGATCCTGCCATCCTTTAGGCAACGACACCGGAGGATCCGCATGACCGACATTGGACACTTCATCGACGGCGCGCGCGTGCCGGGTTCAGGGCGCACGGCCGACGTCTTCAATCCCGCCACCGGCCAGGTTGCCTGCAAGGTCGCGCTGGCCTCTGCCGACGACCTTCAGCGGGCGGTCGATGCGGCGAAGGCGGCGCAGCCTGCCTGGGCCGCGGTCAATCCGCAGCGTCGGGCGCGCGTTTTCATGCAGTTCGTGCAGCTCTTGAACGACAACATGCAGGAGCTGGCCGAACTTCTCTCGGCCGAACACGGCAAAACCGTCGAGGATTCCAAGGGCGACCTGCAGCGGGGGCTTGAGGTCTGCGAATTCGTGCTCGGTATTCCCCATTTGCAGAAGGGCGAGTTCTCCGAAGGGGCGGGCCCCGGCATCGACATGTATTCGCTGCGCCAGCCGGTCGGCATCGGCGCCGGCATCACGCCGTTCAACTTTCCGGCGATGATCCCGATGTGGATGTTCGCGCCGGCCATCGCCACCGGCAACGCCTTCATTCTGAAGCCGTCGGAGCGCGACCCGTCGGTGCCGATGCGGCTCGCCGAGCTGATGATGGAAGCCGGCCTGCCCAAGGGCATCCTGCAGGTCGTCAACGGCGACAAGGAGACGGTGGACGCCATCCTGCAGCATCCCGAGATCGGCGCCGTCAGCTTCGTCGGCTCGACCCCGATCGCGGCTCATGTCTATGCCGAGGCCGCGCGCCACGGCAAGCGCGCCCAGTGCTTCGGCGGCGCCAAGAACCATATGATCATCATGCCCGACGCCGACATGGAGCAGGCGGCCAACGCCTTGATCGGCGCCGGATACGGCTCGGCCGGCGAACGCTGCATGGCGATCTCCGTTGCGGTGCCGGTGGGCGAGGCGACGGCCGATGCGCTGATCGCCAAGCTGGCGCCGAAGATCGAGGGATTGAGGATCGGGCCCTCCACCGACCCGAATGCCGATTTCGGCCCGCTGATCACCCGGCAGGCGCAGGAGAAGGTGCTCGGCCTGATCGACAAGGGCATCGAGGAGGGCGCAAAGCTCGTCGTCGACGGACGCGGCTTCAAGATGCAGGGCTACGAGGACGGCTTCTTCGTCGGCGGCTGCCTGTTCGACCAGGTGACGCCGGAGATGGCGATCTATCGCCAGGAAATCTTCGGGCCGGTGCTCTCGGTGGTGCGGGCCAAGGACTACGAAAGCGCGCTGGATCTGCCGATGAAGCACGAATACGGCAACGGCGTCGCCATCTACACCCGCGACGGAGACGCCGCTCGCGATTTCGCGACCCGCGTCAATGTCGGCATGGTCGGCGTCAACGTGCCGATCCCGGTGCCGCTCGCTTACCACTCCTTCGGCGGTTGGAAGCGCTCGGCCTTCGGCGACCTCAACCAACACGGACCGGATTCGATCAAGTTCTGGACCCGCACCAAGACCGTGACCTCGCGCTGGCCCTCGGGCATCAAGGACGGCGCCGAGTTCGTCATGCCGGTGATGAAGTAGCCGCCCGCCGATCAAGGCGATCGACAATTGAAAAGGCCGGATCTGCGCTCGCGGGTCCGGCCTTTTCGCTTCAGACAGGGCGGTCAGCGTCGCTCCTATTTTCGGGCGAGCTTGATCCCGTGTTCGGCGAGCAGCGCGTCGACATGGACCGTTTCGCCGGTCGCCATCGAGGCGTTGGCGGCGATGCCGGTCAGGATCGACCAGGCGCCGTCGACATGGGTGGAGGACCGCGCATAGCGGTCGGGCTCCGCCGTCGACGGGCTGAACAGGTAGCCCAGCATCACCGGGTCGGCGCCGCCGTGGTCGCCTTCGCCCTGCCAGACCTCGACCTGTTCCGGCCGCTGGCCGGCGACGTGCAGCGTGGTCGTCATCGCCTCCAAGCCGGCCGCCTTGTCGCGCTTGCCGCCGAAGACGCCATGGACCTCGACATGGCGGTGCGAAAGATCGCCCTTGGTGCCGTGGAACTTTACCTCCAGCCCCTCCCACGGGCTGTAGGCGCAAAGCGTGTAGTTGAGCATGGCGCCGCTCTGGTAGGCGGCGTGCACCTGCATGGTGTCCTCGATGGTGATGTCGTCGGCGAACACGCAGCGGTCGCGGTAATAGCCGTCGATGTCCTCGGCTTCGAGGTAGAGCTCGCGCAGCGCCTCGTCGGTCTCGAGATCCATGCGGAAGTCGCAGCGCTCGGCGACGGGGCAGGTGTGGCAGCGTTCGCCGTGGTCGGCCAGGCCGAGCGCGGCCGCCATCTCCGGCGTATAGAAGGCACGCCGTCCATGCGCGGTGATGGAGACCGGAGAAGAATCCAGCCACCAGTTGACGAGGTCGAAGTGGTGCGTCGACTTGTGCACGAGCAGCCCGCCGGACTTGTCCTTGTAGCGGTGCCAGCGGCGGAAATAGTCGGCGCCGTGCACGCGGTCGAGATACCAGCAGAAGTCGACGGCGACGATCTCGCCGATCGCGCCCGAGAGCAGGATATCCTTCAACTGGGTGCGGGCGGGCGTGTAGCGGTAGTTGAAGGTGACGGCGATGGAGCGGCCGGTCTCGGCCTGCACGTCGAGAATCGCCCTGAGCTTGTCCAGATCGATGGTCATCGGCTTTTCGGTCATCACGTTGCAGCCGGCGCGCATGGCGGCGGCAATGTACTCGTGATGCAGGTAGTCGGGCACGGTGACGACGACGGTGTCGGGCTTCTGCTCGGCCAGCATCTGGGGGAAGTGCTCGGCCTTGTAGGTGGCGATCCCGTTGCCGCTCTGGACCGGTACGGAGGCGGCCGACAGCGCCAGTCGCTTGTCGTTGACGTCGCACAGACCGACCAGATCGTTCTCGATCCCGTAGGTCTCGGTGATCGCGCGCCGGAACATCTGGTGCCGCGCTCCAGTGCCAACGATCGCATACTTCATGGTTTCATCTCCATCGAACAGAAGCGGGCGAAGGGTCTCCGCCCGCCGACAATCGGCTTCCGCCCACGCCGGCGAGTGGCGGCACGGACAATAGCTCGCTCGTGAACTGACACATTCGCTCGCTTCGCCTCGAATGCGTGGCGAGGCGAATGAAGGCCTCGAAAGCGCATCGGCAATGTTTTGATTCCAATGCCGCTTTCGGAACCGCTGCCAGATTGACCGTCTGCCGAGGCGGGAATCGAGTGGCGGCGTTCCTCAACACTAGCGTCGGATCGCGCACCGATCGGTGCGACTTAGTGCGTCAGGGCCGCCCCCTCGGCATCGAAGACATGGCAGACGGCCGGATCGACGCGCAGCGGTACGACCGCGCCGCTTTGCACGGTCAGCTGGCCGGGCGTCGTGACCGTCAAATTGGCGCCGTCCGGCGTGCTGGCATAGAGCACCGTCGTTCCGCCCAGATGTTCGACAAGGTGCACGCGCGCGTTGCCAAGAGATTCTCCGGCCTCGCCGCCGATGACGATGTGCTCGGGCCGGACGCCGAAGGTCAGGGCTTGTCCGTTGCCGACCGGAGCCCCCACCTGCACGGTCTGCCCGGCGACGGTGACGGCGTTGCCGGAGGTTGCCGCCTGGGCTTGCAGGAAATTCATTTTGGGCGACCCGATGAAGCCGGCCACGAACAGATTGTTCGGCGAATTGTAAAGATCGAGCGGCGAGCCGACCTGCATGACGCGGCCGTCGCGCAGCACCACGATCTTGTCGGCCATGGTCATCGCCTCGACCTGGTCGTGGGTGACGTAGATCATCGTGTTGCCGAGATCCTGATGGAGCTTCGAGATCTCCACCCGCATCTGGACGCGCAGCTCGGCGTCGAGGTTGGACAAGGGCTCGTCGAACAGGAAGATCTTCGGCTCGCGCACGATCGAGCGGCCAATCGCCACGCGCTGGCGCTGGCCGCCCGATAGCGCCTTGGGCCGGCGCTGCAGATAGTCATCGATCTTCAGGATGCCGGCCACGTGGCGAACGCGGCGGTCAATCTCGGCCTTCTTGTAGCCGGCCGTCTCCAGCCCGAAGGCAAGGTTCTTGTAGACCGTCATGTGGGGGTAGAGCGCATAGGACTGGAACACCATGGCGATGCCGCGCTTGGCGGCCGCCACGTCGTTCATGCGCTGTCCGTCGATCAGCAGCTCGCCGCCTGAGATCGTTTCGAGCCCGGCGATCATGCGCAGCAGAGTGGACTTGCCGCAGCCGGACGGGCCGACGAAGACGGTGAACTCGCCGGGATCGATGAAGAGGTCGATGCCGCGGATAACCTCCACCGAGCCAAAGCGCTTCACCACACCGTTCAACTGGATACTCGTTGCCATTCCTGCCTCGTTACTCGGGTCTCGCCTGCGGACGGTGCTGCCGGCCGGCGTCGTTGTCGCGTGGTGCGTTCATGGGGGCGGTCTCCTCAGCGCTTCATGCCCGTCGTGGCGATGCCCTCGATGAGCAGTCGCTGGAAGAACAGGAACACCAGGAAGATCGGGATCAGAGAGAGGATCGACATGGCGAACAGCTCCGTCCAGTTCGACACGCCGCTGGAGTCGATGAAGCTGCGCAGCCCGAGCTGGACCGTGTAGAGGTCCATGTCGTTCAGGTAGATGAGGGGGCCGAAGAAGTCCTCCCACGTCCAGATGAACGAGAAGATCGCAGCCGTGGCGAGCACCGGCAGCGACAGCGGGATCATGATCTTCCAATAGATCCGCCATGCACTGCAGCCGTCCATCATCGCCGCCTCGTCCAGCTCGCGCGGGATGCCCCGGAAGAACTGCACCATCAGGAAGATGAAGAAGGCGTCGACCGCGAAATACTTCGGCAGGATCAGCGGCAGCCAGGTGTTGACCCAGCCGAGGTTGAGAAAGAGCACGTATTGCGGGATCAGAGTCACGTGATAAGGCAGCATCAGGGTGCCGAGCATCAGCGCGAACCAGATGCCCTTGCCGACGAAGCGCAGCCGGGCGAAGGCGTAGGCCGCCAGCGAGGCGGCGATGACGTTGCCGGCGGTCGCCAGCGTCGAGATCAGCAGCGAGTTGAGGAAGAACTTGCCGAAGCTCACCTGCAGGCCGAACCAGCCGTCCTCATAGGCCCTGAACGTGACCTGGGACGGAATGAGCGAGGCCTGTCCGCCGAACAGGTCGTCGGCCGGCCGGAGCGAGCCGGCCAGCATCCACAGCAGCGGGTAGAGCATGACGAAGGAGGCGGCAATCAGCAGCGAATGCAGCAGCGCCTGCCGCAGATAGGGGTGATCGCCGCCGCGGCCGGGAATGTCGCGCGCCGTGTCAGTCATCGTAGTGCACCCAGTAGCGGGTCGACAGGAACGAGAAGGCGGTGAAGATCGCGATGATGACGACGAGCACCCAGGCCAGCGCCGAGGCGTAGCCCATGCGGAAATACCCGAAGGCCTCCTGGTAGAGGTAGAGCGTGTAGAAGAGGGTGGAGTTGATCGGCCCGCCCGTACCGCCCGAGATGATGAAGGCCGGAGTGAACGCCTTGAAGGCCTCGATGGTCTGGATCACCAGATTGAAGAAGACCACCGGCGAGAGCAGCGGCACGGTGATCTTGAAGAACTGCCGCAGCTTGGACGCGCCGTCGAGGCTGGCGGCCTCGTACATGTCGGTGGGGATCTGCCGGAGACCCGCCAGGAAGATGATCATCGGCGAGCCGAACTGCCACACCGACAGGACCACCAGCGTGTAGAGCGAATATTTCGGGTTGGAGATCCAGCTCGGGCCGTCGACCCCGAAGACCGAGAGCAGGGCGTTGACCAGGCCGTCGGCGGCGAACAACTGGCGCCACAGAACCGAGATGGCGACCGATGCACCGAGCAGCGAGGGCAGATAGAACAGGGCGCGATAGACCGTCAGTCCGCGCACGCCGCGGTTGAGCGCCATGGCGACGGCCAGCGCGAAGGCGAGCTTGAGCGGCACCGACAGGATCACATAGGTGAACGTCACCCGCATGGCGGCCGAAAACTTGGCGTCGGCGGTGACCATCCGCACATAGTTCGAGGCCCCGACGAAGTTCGGGCTCTGCAACAGGTCGTAGTCGGTGAACGACAGATAGAGGGAGACGAGGGCAGGACCGATCGTCAGGCACAGGAACCCGATCAGCCAGGGCGCCAGGAACATGTAGCCGGCTGCGCTGTCGCGCATGGCGCCCCAGAATGGGCTGGAAGGCGCAAGGCGCCCTCCAGCCGCAACCACGGCATCGGCGTGGTCGGTGGTGGCCATCGACGATCAGCCCCGCGCGATGATGTCGTTGGCCTGGGCGACGAAGCTGTCCGCCGCGTCTTCCGGCGAAGACGACTCGAAGGAGACCTCCTGGCTCACCTGCTTGAGCAGCACGCTGAGTTCGCCGGCGCCCGGGGGCGGAGCGGGCGGCAGCGGCCCGGCATAGGGCTCGAGCTTGGAGATGAACTCCACGGCGACCTGGCTGACCTCATCCAATTCCGGCGTGAGCAGGTCGCGGATCTTGGCCGAGGCGGGCACGCCGCGCTCGACACCGAGGATCTTCGTGCCTTCCGGTTCGGCCACCAGGAAGTTGGCGAGTTTCAGCGCCGTTTCCGTGTCGCCGGCCGTCGAGATGATCGACAGCATCTGCGAGGGCTTCAGGTAGTGCCCGGGCTCGCCACCCTCCAGCACCGGATAGGCCGTCATTCCCAGCTTCTGCTTGGCGAGTTGCTGGAAGGCGACGAACTGGTTGGAGTGGGCGACGTCGACGGCGGCATAGCCGAGGGTCACCGGCGAGGTCTCGATGGTGTCCTTGTAGAGCGCCTGGATGTCGGGCGGCACGGCGGCGCCGGCAGCGCGGATCTCGCCCCAGAACTTGAACCAGTCGGCGAGATCGGCCGGCTCGTATCCCAGCCCTCCGTCCTCGGTGTAGAGCGACTTGCCATGCTGGCGAAGCCACAATTCGAAGCCCGGCTCGGAGCCGCTCGCATCGGCAGTTGCGTAGAACTTGGAGCGCTTGTTGCCTTTCATGAAGGCATCCGCCTTGTCCGCGAACTCCTCCCAGGTCGTGCCGTAGGTCGGCGGCTCGACGCCGGTTTCCTGCCATGCGTCGAGATCGAGAATCACGCAGGACGAGTTGACGCCGAGATTGATGCCGTAGAGCTTGCCGTCGACGCGGCAGGAGGCGAGGTTGGCCTGGCCGAAATCCTCGATCTGGAGCAGGCCGCCGAGATATTCGTCGAGCGGCTTGATGGCGCCACGCCGCGCGTACTCGAACATGTAGCGGTAGTCCATCTGGATCAGGTCCGGCGCGTTGCGGCCGGCGACCTGAGTAGCCAAACGGGTCCAGTAGTCGTCCCAGCCGGTGAACTCGGTTTCGACCTGAACGCCCGAATTGGCGGCCTCGAACGCGTCGACGGCTTCGTTGGTGCGCCGAGCCCGTTCCTCCGAGCCCCACCAGAACATGCGGATCTTGCCGTCGGCCGCCAGCGCCGGGGCGAAACCCAAGAAAGACGACACCGCAAGCCCGGCGCTGCCGCCGAGAAACAGTCGCCGGTTCACTGCAAGCTGACCCATGTGTTTCCTCCCAGGATCGATGTGGTTCGGGTTATGCGTCTGCCGCCGCGCTCGGCCCGGCCTGAAACGGCTCGCGTCGAGGCGGCTGATGATGTCGTGAGGGCGAAAGGTCGGATCGACCGGAGTATACAGACCCTGGCTGTAGGGGCTGGCTAACCACCAACGGCTTGACCGGCGCGATTTTGCGTCCGAGGTTCATCGTTGCTATAGTGAAAGTCGGCGAAACAGGCGGGCGGGCGGCCAGGAGCGGCGCGACCACGCGATGATCGAACCGCGTCGCTGCGATCGGATCGGAATTCGTCGACGAGCCTGTGGCCATTCCCCCTATGCTCCTCCCAAAGCCTTGCCGAAGATCATACGCTAATATACTAATGTGTAAAGAGCGACCAAATGCCGTATCGGACGAGCCGGGGGGATGAAGAAGTCAAACAATGCAGCGACGGCGACTACAATGAGCCGCGTCGATTCTGGTATCCCGCAAATTCCCGTTCGTCGTGTAACTACGGCGACTGCAATCTACGAGCAGTTGCATCAAGCGATTGTCGGTATGGCCTTGCGGCCCGGCGAATCACTTCATGAAAAAACTTTGACGCAACGCTTCGGCGTCAGTCGAACGCCAGTGCGTGAAGCGTTGCTGACGCTTGCCAAGGACGGCCTGGTCGACCTGATCCCGCAGTCTGGCACCTTCGTCGCGCGGATTCCCGTCGGTGCGCTGGCCGAGGCCTCGGTCATCCGCGTCTCGCTGGAGCGCACCACGGTCGAGCGAACCGCCGCCGTCGCCGTGCCGGACGACATCGCCCGCATCGACGGCATCCTGGGGCGCCAGCGGCTGGCTGCCGACCACGGCGAGACCAGCGGCTTTCACAAGGCGGACGAGGCGTTTCACGAGGCGATCGCGCTGATCGCAGGCTATCCCAACATCTGGCGGCTGCTGCGCCAGGTGAAGGTGCAGATCGACCGGGCGCGGCTTCTGACCTTGCCGGTCGAGGGCCGCATGCATCAGGTGATCGAGGAGCACGAGCGGATCCGCGAAGCCATCGCCCGCAACGACATCGACGGGTCGCGCACCGCCATGGAAAGCCATCTGAACGCGCTGGCGCCGAACGTCGATCGTCTTCGCACCCAGTATCCGGACTATTTTATCTAGGCTCAGCCGATCTGGCGTCATGCAGGATTGCGAAGTCCGGATGCGGGGTGCGTGCACCTGTCCGGGCGAGGGCCGCGCTTGCGGCGATTTGGTCGATCCTATCCCGACAGGCCGATTGGCCCGTTTTTGCTCCCAAGCATCCTCGCGCACGCCATCGGCCGTCGGATGGCCACGAGTTGGAATTCCAATATATTTCATCGGGTTGAAGGGGAAGCTTGTGGTGGGCGGTGAGAGACTCGAACTCCCGACATCCTCGGTGTAAACGAGGCGCTCTACCAACTGAGCTAACCGCCCGCCCGCGTCGTCGATTAGTCGTTTCCGGCCTTCGGCGCAACCATTCGTCGCCATTGTGGGGCGCGCGTCCGCAAACGCCTGTGAGGCGCTGGCTTTTTTCGGTTTTCTATCGCTTGACACCGTCCGGGCGCTTCCGTAAATGACCGCCACACACCGCTTCGGCGGTGGGAAGCGCGGGTGTAGCTCAGTTGGTTAGAGTGCCGGCCTGTCACGCCGGAGGTCGCGGGTTCGAGCCCCGTCACTCGCGCCACCGCTTTTCAGCGGTGGCTGTCTGATCGGAGGAATGATCCGGTCTTTGATGTCCTTACATCTCGATGGATCGGATTTCGAGCGGACCAGGGTTCGTCGTCGACGGTTTGTCTTATGCCGCCCGCGGACTTCGGATCGCTCGATCCTGTACCGGCTGGGCGCGGGACCCGATTCGCGAATGGGCTTGCCAAGGCGGACCTGGCGCGCATTGGATCGACCCGCGGCGAATCCGACCCATCTTGGCCGGTGTCAGTCCTTCCACGTGCGACAGAGTAGCGGATGATCATTCTCGAGCGTTATGTGTTCCGGCGTGTCCTCGGCTTCAGCTTCGGAGCGTTTCTGTCGCTGATTCTGATCATCTGGATCACCCAGGCGCTGCAGCGCATCAACATCGTCACCACAACGGTGGCCGCTGCCGGCAACCTGATCTGGCTGGCGATGCTGTTGATTCCCAACCTGGTGTCGGGGGTGCTGCCCTTCGCGCTGCTGATCGGCGTGATCCAGGCGCTGAACAGTCTCAACTCCGATTCGGAACGCGCGGCGATCGCCGCCTCCGGCGCCTCGATCTCGGTATTGGCGCGGCCGATCCTGGCGCTGGCGGCGATCGTCTCGGTGATCATGATGATCAACGCCCACGTCGTGGCCCCGGCGGCCTATCGCGGCTTCCACAACGGCATGCGCTCGCTCAACGCCGACATCATCACGCTGTTTCTGAAGGAGGGCCGATTCGAGGAGGTGCAGGACAATCTGTTCCTGAGCGTCAGTTCCGTGCGCGGCTCGGTCGTTCGGGGGCTTTTTCTGTCGGATCGTCGCGATCCGTCGATGGAACTGACCTATCTGGCGGAGGAGGGGCGTATCGAGGACAAGGGCGATTCGGCCTTTCTGCTGCTCTACAACGGGCAGCTGCACCGCCGCAAAGCCGGCGAGGCCGGCGTTTCCATCGTCCAGTTCGAAACCTACGCCTTCGACCTGTCCGACCTGCGGCCCGACAATTCCGGCGACTGGGTCCGAAGCTCCGAACGTTCGACGGCGGAGCTGCTGTTTCCGGATCCGAACTGGCCGGAATATCAGCGCGATCCCAATTCGTTCACCCAGGAGCTGAACGGACGGCTATCCGAATGGCTCTATGCGATTGCCTTCGCCTTGTGGGCGCTGGTTGTGGCGGGGCGTCCGCGCACCAACCGGCAGCAGACCGGCCAGGCCGTCGTCCTGGGTCTCGGCGGTGCCATCGGACTGCGAGCCATGGGATTCATCGCGTCCTCGTTCGTCGATCACGACGCCAATTTCAAATATCTGCTCTATGCCGTGCCCCTGGCCTCGATCCTGTCGAGCGCATGGATGATCAGGGCGCGCACGGATGTCAGCGAATTGACGGTCGTTCGCTCGACCCAGGACGGCGTGGAGAAGCTGGCTCACCTCGTGGGGCGTCTGCCGCGGATCGGCTTGCGGTCGCGCCGCGGGCGAACCGCCTCCAAACGATGACCGCCGAAGCGGCCGATGACGACCGGACGAAGCCTTGCGCGGTGCCGCACGAGGGGGTAGTTGTCGCCGACGATCGACCGCTTGCCGCCGCTCGGCGCCGCAAGCTGCGCCAGACAGCGGGCGGCCGGAGACCGATGTCGAATGCTCGGCTCGGGAGCGCCGTTTTTTCCGACGCCCGGGCCGCTACCAAACGGGAAAACGCCTGATGGCTGAACTCCTTGCGTCCTATCTCCCCATCGTCCTCTTCATTGCCGTCGCTCTTGTCGTCGGTCTTGGACTGATGGTCGCGCCGTTCATGGTGGCCTTCAAGGCGCCGGACGACGAGAAGCTGTCGGCTTACGAATGCGGCTTCAACGCCTTCGACGATTCGCGGATGAAGTTCGACGTCCGCTTCTATCTCGTTTCCATCCTCTTCATCATTTTCGATCTCGAGGTGGCGTTTCTCTTTCCATGGGCGGCGAGCTTCGGCACGCTGGGCTGGTTTGGCTTCTGGTCGATGGTGGTCTTCCTGGGCGTCCTGACGGTCGGCTTCGTCTACGAATGGAAGAAAGGCGCCCTCGAATGGCAGTGAGCCCGAATATGAGCACCACGATCGAGGCCCGTCCGGGCACCCCGCCTGCCAAGCAGGATCCCTTCGTCACCGAAATCAACAACGAGCTGGCCGACAAAGGCTTTCTGGTCACCGCCTCGTCGGAGCTGATCCACTGGGCGCGCACCGGCTCGCTGATGTGGATGCAGTTCGGCCTGGCATGCTGCGCCATCGAGATGATCCACATGTCGATGCCGCGCTACGACTGCGAGCGCTTCGGCTTCGCGCCGCGCGCCAGCCCGCGCCAGTCCGATGTGATGATCGTGGCCGGCACGCTCACCAACAAGATGGCGCCGGCGCTGCGCAAGGTCTACGACCAGATGCCGGAGCCGCGTTACGTCATCTCCATGGGCTCGTGCGCCAATGGCGGCGGCTATTATCACTATTCCTATTCGGTCGTCCGCGGCTGCGACCGCGTCGTACCCGTGGACATCTACGTGCCGGGCTGTCCGCCGACCGCCGAGGCGCTGCTTTATGGCGTGCTGCTGTTGCAGAAAAAAATCCGCCGCACCGGCACCATCGAGCGCTAGGACGGGGAGGGCGATCCGATGGAAGAGCTGGCCGAATATCTGAAGGGCGCGCTGGGCGACAAGATCGAAGAGACGGTTGTCGCCAATGGCGAACTGACCATCCACGTCGGCGCCTCGGACATCGTGTCCGTGGTGACCCTGCTGCGCGACGATCCGCAGACGCAGTTCATCAGTTTCGTCGATCTGTGCGGCGTCGACTATCCGGAGCGCGAAGAGCGCTTCGACGTCGTCTACCATCTGCTGTCGCCGCGGCAGAACCAGCGCATCCGCATCAAGGTGCGGACCAACGAGGACGATCCGGTTCCCTCGATCACCGACGTCTTTCCGGGCGCCAACTGGTTCGAGCGTGAAGCCTACGACATGTACGGCATCCTGTTCTCGGGGCACCCGGACCTCCGGCGCATCCTCACCGATTACGGCTTCGAGGGATATCCGCTGCGCAAGGACTTCCCGCTGACCGGCTATGTCGAAGTCCGCTACGACGAAGAGTTGAAGCGGGTGGTCTACGAGCCGGTGGCACTGCGCCAGGAATTCCGCAATTTCGATTTCCTGTCGCCTTGGGAGGGGCCCGAATACGTTCTTCCCGGAGACGAGAAGGCCAAGCAGTGAAGGGGGGCGGTGCATGACGGCAAGGCATCTGAGTGCCAAGTGCCTCTGCGGCGCGGTGCGGCTGGAGGGCGATGTCGACCAATGCGAGGTCGGCGCCTGCCATTGCGACATCTGCCGGCGATGGACCGGCGGGCCTTTCATCGGCGTCGGCGGGATCAAGGACACGGTGCTGTCGGGCATCGATTCGCTCAGCGTCTATCAGTCGTCGGCCTGGGGCGAGCGCGGGTTCTGCAAGGCGTGCGGCAGCGCGCTGTTCTGGCGCACGCGCGATGAGCGCGATTACGTCTTTGCGGTCGGCGCGATCGAGGATCTCGGCGACGTGACCTTCACCAGCGAGATCTTCATCGATTCGAAGCCGTCCTGGTACGAATTCGCGAACGATACGAAGAAGATGACCGGCGCCGAGGTCTTCGCCGCGTTCGGGGCCGAGCAAGGAAAGCCCAATGGCTGAAGTCAACGTCCGCAATTTCAACATCAATTTCGGGCCGCAGCATCCCTCGGCCCACGGCGTTCTGCGGCTGGTTCTCGAACTCGACGGCGAGATCGTCGAGCGCGTCGATCCGCATATCGGCCTGCTGCATCGCGGCACCGAGAAGCTGATCGAGCACAAGACCTATCTGCAGGGCATGCCGTATTTCGATCGGCTGGATTATTGCGCGCCGATGAGCCAGGAGCATCCGTTCTGCCTGGCGATCGAGCGTCTCGCCGGCATCGAGGTGCCGAAGCGCGGCCAGTTGATCCGGGTTCTGTATTCGGAACTCACCCGCATCGCCTCGCATCTTCTCAACGTCACCACGCAGGTCATGGACGTCGGCGCGCTGACGCCGCCGCTGTGGGGCTTCGAGGAGCGCGAGAAGCTGATGGTCTTCTACGAGCGGGCTTCGGGCGCGCGCATGCATGCGGCCTATTTCCGGCCGGGCGGCGTGCATCAGGACCTGCCGCCGCAGCTGATCGACGATATCGGCGAATTCTGCGATCCGTTTCTCGCGCGGCTCGACGATCTCGACGCGCTGGTGACGGGCAACCGCATCTACAAGCAGCGCAACGTCGACATCGGCATCCTGACGGCCGACGAGGGCTGGGCGCGGGGCATGAGCGGACCGATGATCCGCAGCGCCGGCGTGCCGTGGGATCTGCGCAAGGCGCAGCCTTACGACGGATACGAGGAGTTCGACTTCGATATCCCGATCGGCAAGAACGGCGACTGCTACGATCGCTACCTGATCCGCATGGAGGAGATGCGGCAGTCGACCTACATCATGAAGCAGTGCGTGGAGAAGCTGAAGAGCGCTCAATACGGCGGACCGGTGCTGTCCACCGACGGCAAGTTCGCGCCGCCGCGCCGTGCCGAGATGAAGCGCTCGATGGAAGCGCTGATTCACCACTTCAAGCTCTATACCGAAGGCTTCCACGTGCCGGAGGGCGAGATCTATGCGGCCGTCGAGGCGCCGAAGGGCGAATTCGGCGTCTATCTCGTCTCGGACGGCAGCAACAAGCCTTATCGCGTGAAGATCCGTCCGCCGGGCTATGTGCACCTGCAGGGAATGGACCATCTTGGCCGCAAGCACATGCTGGCGGACATGGCCGCGCTCGTCGGCTCGATCGACGTGGTGTTCGGCGAGGTGGATCGGTAATGCGCGGGAACGGCGAACCGGCGTCCTCCGCCTTCGCCGGCCCCTTGCGTTCTCATTCAGGCCTCGGTTTTCAGATCCGATCGGGTGCGACCACAAGCCCGGCCCGATCGCGGGCCGGCACCTTCTTCCGTCATGCTCATGGCGGCCCCGTCATGCAAGCCCGATCGCCTCTCTCTCCACCCTCGAAACGGCTCGCCGCAACGGCAAGCTCAGTGGTGGCAAGGTGCTGGCGTTTTCCGACTCGTGTGATAGAACGCGCCGCGACGCAGCTATTTAAAATAATTCCAGCCAGTCGAGTCGAGGTCCGATGTCTGTAAGACGTCTTGCCGAAGACCGGGTCCAGCCCGACCACTTCGCTTTTTCCGAAGATAACGCCCGCTGGGCTGAGCAGACCATTCGCAGATATCCGGAAGGCCGCCAGCACTCTGCGGTGATCCCGCTGCTGATGCGGGCGCAGGAGCAGGAGGGCTGGGTCACCAAGGCGGCCATCGAGTCGGTCGCCGACATGCTGCACATGCCGTTGATTCGGGTGCTCGAGGTCGCGACCTTCTATACCCAGTTCCAGCTCAAGCCGGTGGGCACGCGCGCGCATATCCAGGTGTGCGGCACGACGCCTTGCATGCTGCGCGGGGCAGACGAGCTGAAGGCGGTCTGCCGCAAGAAGATCCACGAGGAACAGTTCCACCTCAGCGAGGACGGTACGCTCTCCTGGGAAGAGGTCGAATGCCTGGGGGCGTGCGTTAACGCGCCGATGGTGATGATCTTCAAGGATACCTACGAGGATCTGACGCCGGAACGGCTCGAGGAGATCATCGATCTGTTCGAGAAGGGCGAGGGGGGCAGCGTCCCCGTCGGCCCGCAGATCGACCGGCATCTTTCGGCGCCGGTGGGAGGCGCGACGACGCTGACGTCGCTCGACGGCAAGGCGCCGCGCGACGGTGGACCGGCCGGCAGGTCGGCGCCGCCGCAAGGC
The DNA here is from genome assembly GCF_036541425.1 of Consotaella aegiceratis. Taxonomy (NCBI): domain Bacteria; kingdom Pseudomonadati; phylum Pseudomonadota; class Alphaproteobacteria; order Hyphomicrobiales; family Aurantimonadaceae; genus Consotaella; species Consotaella aegiceratis. Next base: position 73,360 of record NZ_JAZHFT010000015.1, on the reverse strand, counting down.
GCCGGTGCCGGCGAATCAGGGGCCCCGTCGAAGGCAGCCCGCCCGGACACCCATGCGGTCGAGACCGATCCGTCGGTCAAGGGCCCCGACGGCAAGGCCGCCGCCCCCGAAGCGGACCAGCAGCGTGTCGACGATAAGGCGAGCGTGGATCCCGCGGCCGGTGCCGAAAAGGTGACTTCCGGTCAGAGTAGCGGAAGCCGGCAGGGCGAAACCGATGCCGATGCCAAGGAAACCGACGAGGAAAAGGCGGCACTCGGCCACCAAAGCCCGTCGAGCACCGGGCGTGGGCTGAAGGAACTCGCCGCAGAAGATGCGACGGTTCCGCCGGTCAGCCAAGTGAGTGCTCCGAAGGCCCCGGACGCCGGATCGACCGTCGAGCGCGCCGATTTGAGCGGCACGGATCAGAGCGGTGTCCACGTTGTGGAAGGGCAGCGCGCGGATACTTCCGATACCCGTTCAGGGCCGCCGCCTGCGGCGGGCGATACGTTCGAAACCGCAAGCGACGACCGGGCGGATGGTGTCTCCGAGGACAGTGGGCTGGAGCGCACGGCGCCCGGACCGATTGGCGAGCGGCCGAGCACGCTGCTCGATGCGCCTCGCGGTGAGAAGGACGACCTCCAGCAGATCAAGGGCGTCGGCAAGGTTCTCGAAGACCGGCTGAACGAGCTGGGCGTGTTCCATTTCTGGCAGATCGCTGGATGGAGCGACGAGGAGCTGGTCTGGATCGACGATCACCTGAATTTCCGGGGGCGGGCCATCCGCGACCGTTGGATCGACCAGGCCAAGGAGCTTTCCGGCTCCAGCGGCGGTGCGGCGTAGGGTGCGGGCTAGGAGACGCTAGATGCTTCAGGACAAAGACCGCATCTTCACCAACATCTACGGCCTCACTGACAAGAGCCTGAAAGGCGCGCAGAAGCGCGGCCTGTGGGACGGTACGGCCGACATCATCACCAAGGGGCGCGACTGGATCATCAACGAGATGAAGGCCTCGGGCCTGCGCGGACGAGGCGGGGCAGGCTTCCCGACCGGCCTCAAGTGGTCCTTTATGCCGAAGGAATCCGACGGCCGTCCGCATTATCTGGTGGTCAACGCCGACGAATCCGAGCCCGGCACCTGCAAGGATCGCGACATTCTGCGCAATGATCCGCACACTCTCATCGAGGGCTGCGTGATCGCCGGTTTTGCGATGGGCGCGCACACCGCCTACATCTATGTGCGCGGCGAGTTCATTCGCGAGCGCGAGGCGCTGCAGCGCGCTATCGACGAATGCTATGACGCCGGGCTGCTCGGACGCGACAACAAGTGCGGCTGGGACTTCGACGTCATCGTCCATCACGGCGCCGGTGCGTATATCTGCGGTGAGGAAACGGCACTCCTCGAAAGCCTGGAAGGCCGCAAGGGTCAGCCGCGTCTGAAGCCGCCGTTTCCGGCCAATGTCGGCCTCTACGGTTGCCCGACCACGGTCAACAACGTCGAATCGATTGCCGTCGCGCCGACCATTCTGCGCCGCGGCGGGGCATGGTTCGCGGGCATCGGCCGTCAGAACAACACCGGCACCAAGCTGTTCATGATTTCCGGCCATGTCGAGCGTCCCTGCACGGTCGAAGAGGCGATGGGCATCACCTTTCGCGAACTGATCGAGCGTCATGCCGGCGGCATTCGCGGCGGATGGGACAACCTTCTGGCGGTGATCCCCGGCGGCGCGTCCTGTCCGGTCGTTCCGGGCGAGGACATCAAGGACTGTATCATGGACTTCGACGGGCTGAGGGAGATCAAGTCGTCCTTCGGCACCGGCGGCGCCATCGTCATGGACAAGTCGACCGACATCGTCCGGGCGATCGCGCGCATCTCTTATTTCTTCAAGCACGAAAGCTGCGGCCAGTGCACGCCGTGCCGCGAAGGCACCGGCTGGATGTGGCGCGTGCTGGAGCGCATGGCAGTGGGCAACGCGCAGAAGCGCGAGATCGACATGCTGCTCGACGTCACCAAGCAGGTCGAGGGCCACACGATCTGCGCGCTGGGCGATGCGGCGGCCTGGCCGGTGCAGGGCCTGATCCGGCATTTCCGCGCGGAGATCGAGCGCCGCATCGACGACTATTCGCGCAACGCCGACAACGACCGTCCCGCTCTCGTGGCGGCGGAGTAAGACATTTTCTGCCTCGTCCATCGGGGCTGCGACTGAGATGAAGCTATGGCGAAACTGAAAGTCGACGGCAAAGAGGTTGAGGTTCCCGACCACTACACGCTGCTGCAGGCGGCGGAGGAGGCGGGTGCCGAGATTCCGCGCTTCTGCTTCCACGAGCGGCTGTCGATCGCCGGCAATTGCCGCATGTGCCTGGTCGAGGTGAAGGGCGGACCGCCGAAGCCGGCGGCCTCCTGCGCCATGGGCGTGCGCGATCTGCGTCCGGGCCCGGAAGGCCAGCCGCCGGAGATCTTCACCAACACGCCGATGGTGAAGAAAGCGCGCGAAGGGGTGATGGAGTTCCTGCTCATCAATCACCCGCTCGATTGCCCGATCTGCGATCAGGGCGGCGAGTGCGACCTGCAGGACCAGGCGATGGCCTTCGGCGTCGATTCCTCGCGCTATCGCGAGAACAAGCGCGCCGTCGAAGACAAGTATATCGGCCCGCTGGTGAAGACCATCATGACGCGCTGCATCCATTGCACGCGCTGTGTGCGCTTCACCACCGAGGTGGCCGGCATTTCCGAGTTGGGCCTGATCGGCCGCGGCGAGGACGCCGAGATCACCACCTATCTCGAACAGGCGATGACCTCGGAGCTTCAGGGCAACGTCATCGACCTTTGCCCGGTCGGCGCGCTGACCTCGCGCCCCTACGCCTTCCAGGCGCGGCCGTGGGAACTGACCAAGACCGAAAGCTTCGACGTCATGGATGCCGTCGGTTCGGCGATCCGCGTCGACACGCGCGGCCGTGAGGTCATGCGCATCCTGCCGCGCACCAACGAGGCGGTGAACGAGGAGTGGATCTCCGACAAGACCCGATTCGTCTGGGACGGCCTGCGCACGCAGCGCCTCGACCGGCCTTACGTGCGCCGCGATGGTCGCCTGGTGCCGGCGAGCTGGCAGGAAGCTTTTGCCGCGATTGCCAACAAGGTCGGCACGACGCCCGCCAACAAGATCGGGGCCCTGGCCGGCGATCTCGCCGCCGTCGAGGACATGTGGGCGCTGAAGCGCCTGATGGAGGCGCTGGGGTCGACCCATCTCGATTGCCGGCAGGACGGCGCCTTGCTCGACCCCGCCGACGGGCGAGCGGCCTACCTCTTCAATTCCACCATCGCCGGCATCGAGGATGCCGACGCGCTGCTGATCATCGGCGCCAATCCACGCTTCGAGGCGCCGGTGCTGAATTCGCGTATCCGCAAGCGTTGGCGGATGGGCGGCTTCCCGATCGGCGTCATCGGCGAAAACGCCGATCTGCGATACGACTATACGTATCTCGGCGCCGGGCCGGAGACGCTCGCCGACGTCAAGCGGGCGAGCGAGGGCTTCTTCGATGCCCTGAAGACGGCCGAGCGGCCCATGGTCATCGTCGGCGGTGCGGCGCTGACGGGCGAAGGCGCCGCCGCGGTGCTGGCATCGGCCGCCGCGCTGGCGCGCGAGATCGGCGCGATCGCCGAGGGCTGGAACGGCTTCAACGTGCTGCATACGGCGGCTTCGCGCGTCGGCGGCCTCGATATCGGCTTCGTGCCGGGCGAGGGCGGTCTGACGGTTGCCGAGATGGCGACGGGCGGTGTCGACGTGCTGTTCAACCTCGGAGGCGACGAGATCGACGTCGCGGCTGGGCCGTTCGTCGTCTATATCGGCACCCATGGCGATCGCGGCGCGCACCGCGCCGACGTGATTTTGCCGGCCGCTGCCTATACCGAAAAGAGCGGCACCTGGGTCAATCTCGAAGGCCGGGCGCAGACCGGCAGTCGCGCCGCCTTCCCGCCGGGAGAGGCGCGCGAGGATTGGGCGATCTTCCGGGCCTTGTCGGCGGTGCTCGGCAAGACCTTGCCGTTCGATTCGCTGGCCCAGTTGCGGGCCGAGATCTACGCGGCCCATCCGTTCATGGCGTCTGGCGCCATGGTCGCGGCCGACGCCTCGGCGATCGGCGCTCTGGCCGGCCGTGTGACGGATCTCAAGGGAGCGTCCTTCGGAGCGGGGATCGGCGACTTCTATCTCACCAATCCGATCGCCAGGGCTTCCAAGGTGATGGCCGAATGCTCGCGCCTCGCCCAGGGCCTGCATCTGGAAGCGGCGGAATAGGGACGAGCGATCATGATCGATTTCTTCTGGACCTATCTCTGGCCGGCCATCATCATCCTCGCGGAGAGCCTGCTCTTCCTCGTCCTGTTGATGGTGCTGATCGCCTACATCCTGCTCGCCGATCGCAAGATCTGGGCGGCCGTGCAGATCCGTCGCGGCCCCAACGTCGTCGGTCCCTGGGGACTGTTCCAGTCCTTCGCCGACCTGTTGAAGTTCGTCTTCAAGGAGCCGGTGATCCCGGCCAGCGCCGACAAGGTGGTGTTCCTGCTGGCGCCGCTGCTGTCGGTGACCCTGGCGCTGTCCACCTTCGCGGTCATTCCGGTCGCGGCGGGCTGGGTGGTCGCCGACATCAACATCGGCGTTCTCTACATCTTCGCGATCTCCTCGCTGGAGGTCTATGGCGTCCTGATGGGCGGCTGGGCGTCCAATTCCAAATACGCCTTCCTGGGGTCGCTGCGTTCGGCCGCGCAGATGGTGTCCTACGAGGTGTCGATCGGCTTCGTCATCGTCACGGTGCTTCTGTGCGTCGGTTCGCTCAACATGACCGATATCGTGGTGGCGCAGACGACGGGTCTCGGCACCATGCTCGGCCTACCGAACACCTTCCTCGACTGGCACTGGCTGCCGCTGTTCCCGATGTTCATCGTGTTCTTCATCTCCGGTCTCGCCGAGACGAACCGGCCGCCCTTCGATCTTCCGGAGGCGGAGTCGGAGCTGGTCGCCGGCTACATGGTCGAATACGGCTCGACCCCGTACATGATGTTCATGCTGGGCGAGTACGCGGCGATCTCGCTGATGTGCTCGCTGACCACGATCCTGTTCCTGGGCGGCTGGCTGCCCCCGTTCAATTTCGTGCCGTTCACCTGGATTCCCGGCGTCATCTGGTTCCTGATCAAGGCGCTTCTGGTGTTCTTCATGTTCGGGCTGGTGAAGGCCTTCGTGCCTCGCTACCGCTACGACCAGTTGATGCAGCTCGGTTGGAAGGTGTTCCTGCCGTTGTCGCTGGCGATGGTGATCATCGTGGCGTTCGTCCTGCAGCTCACCGGATGGAGCGACATGCTATGAGCCCGCGAGCGATCACGACCGTCGTCCCAGCCAAGCCGCACGGGTTTTTTCCATGAGCCTATCTCAGACCGTTCAGCAGCTGTTTCTGAAGGAGTTCTTCCAGGCCGTCGGCCTGACGATGCGCTACTTCTTCAAACCTAAGAACACCATCAACTATCCCTTTGAAAAAGGGCCGATTTCGCCTCGCTTCCGTGGCGAGCACGCGCTGCGCCGTTATCCCAACGGCGAGGAGCGGTGCATCGCCTGCAAGCTGTGCGAGGCGATCTGCCCGGCGCAGGCCATCACCATCGAGGCGGGGCCGCGACGCAACGACGGCACCCGCCGCACGGTGCGCTACGACATCGACATGGTGAAGTGCATCTACTGCGGCTTCTGCCAGGAAGCCTGCCCGGTCGACGCCATCGTCGAGGGGCCGAATTTCGAGTTCTCGACGGAAACCCGCGAGGAACTCTACTACGACAAGGAAAAGCTGTTGGCGAACGGCGACCGCTGGGAGCGGGAGATCGCTGCCAGCATTGCGCTCGACGCGCCCTACCGTTAATCGAGGCCGGGCGGCGTTTCTCGCTGACGTCGCCGCCCGCCGCCCCGGACCGAATGCCAGCCCGAAAGGCCGTCAGGCTCGGGCGGGTCGAACAAGGAGCCAGGTATGCTGGGCCTGCAGGCACTGTTCTTCTACATCTTCGCCTTCGTGACGATCGGCGCGGCGCTCATGGTGGTGTTCTCGCGCAATCCCGTCCACTCGGTTCTCTTTCTCATCCTCGCCTTCGTCAGCGGCGCGGGGCTCTTTCTGCTGGCGGGGGCCGAGTTCCTGGCTCTGATCCTGATCGTGGTCTATGTCGGCGCGGTGGCGATCCTGTTCCTGTTCGTGGTGATGATGCTGGACATCGACTTCGTCCAGATCCGCCAGAGGGTGCTCGACTATGCGCCGATCGGGGCGCTGGTCGGGCTGGTGCTGCTCGCCGAGATCATCATTGCGGTGACCGGCAGCTACTACGATCCGGTGACGGCCACCGCCACGTCGCAGCCGATACCGCCGCTCGATCAGGTCTCCAACATCGAGGCGCTCGGCGCGGTGCTCTACACCCGCTACATCTTCTTCTTCCAGGTGGCCGGGCTCATTCTGTTCGTCGCGATGATCGGTGCCATCGTGCTGACGCTGCGCCACCGCGAGGGGATCAAGCGGCAATCGATCGCGGCGCAGGTCGCGCGCTCGCCGGCGACCGCGATGGAAATTCGCAAGGTCGAGAGCGGCAAAGGTATCTGAGGGGACGGAAACCATGGAAATCGGCCTCGGCCACTATCTCACCGTGGGCGCCATCCTGTTCGTGATCGGCGTCTTCGGCATCTTCCTCAACCGGAAGAACATCATCATCATCCTGATGTCGGTCGAGCTCATCCTGCTCGCCGTCAACGTCAACTTCGTCGCCTTCTCGGCCTTCCTGAACGATCTGATCGGGCAGGTGTTCGCGCTGTTCGTGCTCACCGTCGCGGCCGCCGAGGCTGCAATCGGTCTGGCGATCCTGGTGGTCTTCTTCCGCAATCGCGGCTCCATCGCCGTCGATGACGTCAACGCGATGAAAGGCTGAGACCGGCGATGTATACCGCGATCGTCCTGCTTCCCCTGCTCGGCTTCCTGATCGCCGGCCTGTTCGGCCGGTCGATCGGCGTGAAGGCGTCGGAATACGTCACCACCAGCTTTTTGCTCATTGCGATGGTCCTATCGTGGATCGCCTTCTTCAGCTTCGACGGTGAAACCACGCGCGTGACCCTGCTGCACTGGATGCAGTCGGGTGGCATCGACGTCGAGTGGTCGCTTCGGATCGACCGGCTGACGCTGGTCATGCTGGTGGTGGTCAACACCGTCTCGGCGCTCGTGCATGTCTACTCGATCGGCTACATGCACCACGATCCGCATCGGCCGCGCTTCTTCGCCTATCTGTCGTTCTTCACCTTCGCCATGCTGATGCTGGTGACGGCGAACAATCTGGTTCAGATGTTCTTCGGCTGGGAGGGCGTCGGTCTGGCCTCCTACCTGCTGATTGGCTTCTGGTACACGCGGCCGTCGGCCTGTGCGGCGGCGATGAAGGCATTCATCGTCAACCGCGTCGGCGACTTCGGCTTCATCCTCGGCATCTTCGGGGTGTTCGTCCTCTTCGGTTCGATCAACTTCGATACGATCTTCGCCGGTGCCGCCGGCATGGCGGCCGAACTCGGCGGCGAGGCGGGGGAGGCGGCGAACGCGGCCGAGCCGATCTTCACCTTTGCCGGATACGCCTTCACCACAGCCGGCGCGCTGACCGTCATCTGCCTGCTGCTCTTCATGGGCGCCATGGGCAAGTCGGCCCAGATCGGCCTGCACACCTGGTTGCCGGACGCGATGGAAGGCCCGACCCCGGTCTCCGCTCTCATCCATGCCGCGACCATGGTGACCGCCGGCGTCTTTATGCTGGCGCGCATGTCGCCGTTGTTCGAACTGTCGCCGGGCGCGCTCGGCTTCGTCACCTTCATCGGCGGAACGACGGCGCTGTTTGCGGCGACCATCGGTCTGGTGCAGAACGACATCAAGCGGGTGATCGCCTATTCGACCTGCTCGCAGCTCGGCTACATGTTCGTGGCGCTAGGCGTCGGCGCCTACGGGCCGGCGATCTTCCACCTGTTCACGCATGCCTTCTTCAAGGCGCTCTTGTTCCTGGGTGCCGGCTCGGTGATCCACGCCGTGTCCGACGAGCAGGACATGCGCAAGATGGGCGGGCTGATGAAGCACATCCCGTGGACCTACGCGATGATGATCGTGGGGACCCTGGCGCTCACCGGTTTTCCGCTCACGGCCGGCTACTATTCCAAGGACGCGATCATCGAGAGCGCCTTCGTCAGCCACAATCACTTCGCCATGTACGGCTTCATCATGACGGTGGTGGCCGCGCTGCTGACCAGCTTCTATTCCTGGCGCCTGATCTTCATGACATTCCACGGCAAGCCGCGCGCCTCGGCCGACGTCATGCACCATGTGCACGAGTCGCCCTGGGTGATGCTGGTGCCGCTCATGGTGCTGGCGCTGGGCGCGATCTTCGCCGGCTTGGTCTTTTCCGGTACTTTCATCGGCGAAGGCTACCAGGAGTTCTGGCAGGCGGCCCTCTACACCGGACCGGAGAACGAGGTTCTGCACGAGATGCACGAGATCCCGTTCCTGATCGCCATCCTGCCCTTCGTCATGATGGTGATCGGGCTGGTGACGGCCTGGTTCTTCTACATTCGCTCGCCGTCCACGCCCAAGGCGCTCGCAGAGCGTCACCGCGGCCTCTATAAGTTCCTGCTCAACAAGTGGTACTTCGACGAACTCTATGACCGGCTGTTCGTGCAGTCCGCCAAGCGGGTCGGCCGCTTCCTCTGGAAGTCGGGCGACGGCACGGTCATCGACGGGCTCGGGCCCGACGGCGTGTCCGCCCGGGTGGTCGACATCGCCGGGCGCGTCGTCCGCCTGCAGAGCGGATACATCTACCATTATGCCTTTGCCATGCTGATCGGCGTCGTGCTGCTGATCACGTGGATGTCGGTGGCGGGAGCAAACTGATGACCGACTGGCCGATCCTTTCTGCCGTCACCTTCCTGCCGCTGGTCGGCGCGGTGTTGATCCTGTTCATCCGCGAGGACAACGAGCAGGCTCGGCAAAACGTGCGCACCGTGGCGCTGCTGACGACGATCTTCACCTTCCTCCTGTCGCTCGGGATCTGGCTGTCCTTCGACGAGAGCAATCCCGGCTTTCAGATGGTCGAGCAGGCGAGCTGGTTCGGCAGCGCCGGCATCAGCTACCACATGGGCGTCGACGGCATCTCCATGCTGTTCGTCATCCTGACGACCTTCCTGATGCCGCTCTGCATCCTGGCCAGCCGGGAATCGGTGACGAGCCGCGTCAAGGAATACATGATCGCCTTCCTTGTGCTGGAAACGCTGGTGATCGGCGTGTTCTGCGCGCTCGACATCGTGCTCTTCTACATCTTCTTCGAAGGCGGCCTCATTCCGATGTTCCTGATCATCGGCGTGTGGGGCGGCAAGCGGCGCATCTACGCGAGCTACAAGTTCTTCATCTACACCTTCCTCGGCTCGGTCCTGATGCTCGTCGCCATCATGACGATGTACTGGACCGCCGGTACGAGCTCGATTCCGGAGCTGCTCGAATACCAGTTCCCGGCGTCGATGCAGGGTTGGCTGTGGTTTGCTTTCCTGGCCTCGTTCGCGGTGAAGATGCCGATGTGGCCCGTGCACACCTGGCTGCCCGACGCGCACGTGGAGGCGCCGACGGCGGGGTCGGTCATCCTGGCCGGCATCCTGTTGAAGCTCGGTGGCTACGGCCTCATTCGCTTCTCGCTGCCGATGTTCCCGGTCGCCTCTGCCGAGTTCGCGCCGCTGATCTATACGCTGTCGGTGGTGGCGATCATCTACACCTCGCTGGTCGCGCTGATGCAGGAGGACATCAAGAAGCTGATCGCCTATTCGTCGATCGCCCATATGGGCTTCGTGACGATGGGCATCTTCGCGGCCAATGCGCAGGGCGTGCAGGGAGCGATCTTCCAGATGCTATCGCACGGTCTGGTCTCGGGGGCGCTGTTCCTCTGCGTCGGCGTCGTCTACGACCGGATGCACACCCGCGACATCGCCGCTTATGGAGGTCTGGTGAACCGCATGCCGGTCTATGCGGCCGTGTTCATGATCTTCACCATGGCCAATGTCGGCCTGCCGGGGACCAGCGGTTTCGTCGGCGAGTTCATGACGCTGCTCGGCGTCTATCAGGCCAACAGCTGGGTGGCGATCTTCGCGGCCACCGGCGTGATCCTGTCGGCGGCCTACGCACTGTGGCTCTATCGCCGCGTGATCTTCGGCGCGCTGGAAAAGGAAAGCCTGCGCTCGATTCTGGATCTGTCGCGGCGCGAGAAGATGCTGCTCTATCCGCTGGTGGTGCTGGTCATCTTCTTCGGCGTCTATCCGATGCCGGTTTTCGACGTGACGGCGGCCTCGGTAGACTCGCTTATCAGCAGCTACTCGGCGGCGCTTGAGGCGGCCCAGTCCGTCGCGATGGTTCGGTAGGGGGAACCAAGAATGCAACCTGATTTCCTTGCCTCGAGCCTGTCGGTCGTCGGCCCGGAGCTGATCATGGCGGTGGGCGCCATGGTCCTTCTGATGATCGGCGTCTTCGTCGGCGAGAAAAGCGTTCAGACGGTGACCGGCCTGGCGGTGGCTCTGCTTATCATGGCGGGGCTCTGGCTGCTGCTGGTGGCGCCGGAAGGGCCGGCCTTCGGCGGCTCGATCGTGCTTGATCCGTTCGCCCGCTTCATGAAGGTGCTGGTGCTGATCGGTTCGGCCGTGGCGCTGATCATGTCGGTGGGCTTTGCCGAGCGCGAGCGCTTCAACCGCTTCGAGTTTCCGGTGCTGATCGTCCTGTCGACGCTCGGCATGATGCTGATGGTCTCGGCGGGCGATCTGCTCTGCCTCTATCTCGGTCTCGAACTGCAGTCGCTCGCCATCTACGTGGTCGTCTCCATCAATCGGGATTCGATCCGCTCCACCGAGGCCGGTGTCAAGTATTTCGTGCTCGGCGCGCTGTCCTCGGGCATGCTGCTCTACGGCGCCTCGCTGATCTACGGCTTTACCGGGCAGATCGATTTTCGCGCCATCGCCGGGGTGCTCTCCACCGAGCCCTCGCTCGGCCTGATCATCGGCATGGTGTTCCTGCTCGCCGGTCTCGCCTTCAAGATCTCGGCGGTGCCGTTCCACATGTGGACGCCCGACGTCTACGAAGGCGCGCCGACGCCGGTGACGGCCTTCCTGGCCGCCGCCCCGAAAATCGCGGCGATGTCGCTGATGCTGCGCTTCACCGTCCAGGCCTTCGGCCCGCTGCACGACGATTGGCGTCAGGTCATCATCTTCATCTCGCTCGCCTCGATGCTGTTCGGCTCGTTCGCCGCGATCGGCCAGCACAACATCAAGCGCCTGATGGCCTATTCCTCGATCGCACATATGGGCTTCGCCCTGGTGGGCCTGTCGGCGGGCAGCGTCGAGGGTGTCTACGGCGTCATCATGTACATGACCATCTACATGGCGATGACGCTCGGCACCTTCGCGGTCATTCTGTCGATGCGCCGTCGCGACGGCATGGTCGAGGAGATCAACGATCTGGCCGGCCTGTCCAAGACCGACCCCGTGACCGCTCTGTTCCTGACCATTCTGATGTTCTCGCTGGCCGGTGTGCCGCCGCTGGCGGGCTTCTTCGCCAAGTGGTTCGCCTTCGCCGCCGCGGTGAAGGCCGGCTACTGGGAAGTGGCCGTGGTCGGCGTTCTCGCCAGTGCCGTGGGCCTCTACTACTACCTTCGGATCGTCAAGGTGATGTGGTTCGACGAAGCTGCTGAAGAGTTCGTGCCGGCGGCGACCGAGCTGCGCTTGGTGCTCGGCGCGGCGGCGCTGTTCATCTTCCCGGTTTATATCTTCGTCGCCGGTCCCATCTCGTCCGCGGCGGAAGCAGCCGCGCGTACGCTGTTTTGAATTGGCAGCCCACTTTCAATTGTCGCCGATAGCGGCGCAGGCCGGCTACCGGCTGGAAGCCTTTTCCGAGGTCGGGTCCACCAATGCGGTGGCGCTTCAGCGTGCCGCCGCGGGGGATCCGGGACGGCTATGGATCGTCACCGATCATCAGACCAATGGTCGTGGCCGGCGTGGCCGGCGCTGGGAAGGCAGCCGGGGCAATCTGGCCGCCAGCCTGCTGTTGCGGCCGCCGGTCGATCTCGCGGTGTCGGCGTCGTTGGGCTTCGTCGCGGCTCTGGCGCTAGGTGAGGCGCTGGAAGCCGTCGTGTCCGGGCCGACCCTGGCGATTGCGCCTGACGGCGGGTCCGCCCAAGGTGGCGGACGCTGGGCCCTCAAATGGCCGAACGACGTGCTCGTCGGTGGCGCCAAGCTGGCCGGCATCCTGCTGGAGACCGTGGCTTTGGGCCAGCAATCCTTCGCGGTGGCGATCGGCATCGGCGTCAACGTCGTCGACCATCCGGAGAACGCGCCGTTTCCCGCGACCGATCTGACGGCGCTCGGAGGGCGATGCGACGCCAGCCGCCTGTTTCTGGCGCTCAGCGATGCCTGGACCTCGAACGTGCAGTTGTGGCAAGACGGCCGTGGGCTCGACGCGATCCGGTCCAAGTGGTTGAAACATGCCGCAGGCCTGGGCTCGGAAGTGGCCGTCAGACTGGACAATCGGATCGTGCGAGGCACATTCGAAACCATTGACGCCGATTGCCGCTTTGTCATTCGGGAGGATAATGGGCGCCGGACGACGGTGACTGCGGGCGATGTTCACTTCGGCGCGGTCGCGTCGGCGCACGCAGATTGAGTAATAGACGTTTTATGACCACGAATAGTCAAAACCAGCTCGTCTTCTGCCCTTTGGGCGGTGTCGGCGAGATCGGCATGAATCTCGCCCTTTACGGGTACGGCCCGGCCGGCGATCGCGAATGGATCCTGGTCGATTGCGGTGTGTCCTTCGCCGGTCCGGAGCTGCCGGGCATCGACTTGGTCTTTCCCGACATCAGCTTTATCGAGAGCGAACGTCATGCGCTGAAAGCGATCATCATCACCCATGCGCACGAGGATCACTACGGCGCTTTGCTCGACCTCTGGCCGCAATTGAAGGCGCCGGTCTATGCCACGGCCTTCACTGCCGGCCTGCTTCAGGCCAAGCGCGAAGGCGAGCCGGGGGCGCCGAAGATCCCGGTCACGCTGTTCAAGGCCGGCGAACGCTTCGATTGCGGACCCTTCTCGATCGAGGCGATCAACGTCACCCATTCCATCCCCGAGCCGGTGTCCCTGGCGATCCGCACGCCGGCCGGCACCGTGCTGCACACCGGCGACTGGAAGATCGATCCGGAGCCGACGCTCGGCGAGCCGACGGACGAGGCGCGGCTGCGCCAACTCGGCGACGAAGGCGTGCTCGCCATGATCTGCGATTCCACCAACGCGCTGCGCGACGGGGAATCGCCGAGCGAAACGCAGGTCGCGGTTTCGCTCGCCCAGATCATCGCGGAAGCGAAGGGTCGGGTCGCGGTCACAGCCTTTTCCTCCAATGTCGGGCGCATCCGATCGATCGCCGAGGCCGCGCGCGATGCCGGCCGCCAGGTCATGCTGATGGGTCGCTCGATGAAGCGCGTCGTCGATGTGGCCGACGAGCTCGGCTACATGGAGGGCCTGCCGCCCTTCGTCACCGAGGAAGACTACGGCTATATTCCGCGCGACAAGATCGTGGTCATCCTGACCGGCAGCCAGGGCGAGCCGCGCGCCGCGCTGGCCAAACTGGCGCGCGACGAGCACCCCAGCGTCGCGCTGGCCAAGGGCGACATGGTGATCTTTTCGTCGCGCACCATCCCAGGCAACGAGCGCGGCATCATCGACATCAAGAACGCCCTGATCGATCGCGGCATCGTGGTGATGGAGGATGGCGACCGCCTGGTCCACGTCTCCGGCCACCCGCGGCGATCCGAGCTCAAGCGGATGTATGAATGGGTGCGCCCGCAGATCGCCGTCCCTGTCCATGGCGAGGCGGCCCATCTGGTGGCGCATGCGGAATTGGCGCGCGCAATGGGCGTTCCGACCGTCGTTCCGGTGCGCAACGGCCGGATGGTCCGGCTGGCGCCGGGTCCCGCCGACGTGATCGACGAGGTGCCGACCGGTCGCATCTACAAGGATGGCCGTCTGATCGGCACGGCGCAGGAGCTCGGCGTTCCGGACCGCCGCAAGCTGTCTTTCGTCGGCCATGTCTCGGTGCTGGTGGAGCTCGACGGACGACTGGAACTCGATGTCGACCCCGACGTGGTGGCGCTGGGCCTGCCGGCGGTCGACGGCGAGGGCGAGGATATGGAGGATCTTCTGATCGACGCGGCGGCCGGTGCGGTGGAAAGCATTCCGCGATCGCGGCGCAAGGATCTCGGTACGGTGCGCGAGGCGGTGCGGCGGTCGGTTCGCTCCGCCGCCGCCGATGCCTGGGGCAAGAAGCCGGTCGTCACGGTTTTCGTCACGCGCGGATCGTGACGCGGGCCGGCCGAAACCGGGCACGCGACGGGGAAGGGGCATGCCATGGGGTGGATTTCCGGGCTCGCGGTGTTCTTCATCATCTGGTGGACGGTGCTCTTCATCATCCTGCCCATCGGCATCCGCTCCCAGGCGGAGGAAGGCGAGGTGACGCTGGGCACGGAGCACGGCGCGCCCAACAGCGTGCCGCTCTTGCGCAAGGCCGTGCAGACGACGATCGTGACGATCATTATCTTCGGCGCCTATTACCTTGTGACGCAGGTGTTCGGGCTCGGTCCGAACACCATTCCCCAGTTCATTCCGAGCCACCTGGCCGGCTCCTGACCGGGTGGGCGATCGATCCGACGGCTTCGGCGTCGGCATGAGCACAGGCAGGCGCGGCGCTCCGTCACGGTTGATCGCGAAAAGCCTTCGGCACTGCATTCTCCTGCGTTCAACCGGATCGTGATCCTCTGGCCGTTTCGCTGCCGCAAAGCGCTGGCGTCATCGGTTGCGCCGCACCGGCGCCAAAGGAGCTTTGTCATGTCCCCGCTGCCCCTCGATCGTCGCCAATTGCTCGCCCGATTGGCGGCGCTCGGCACCGTCTCCGTTGTGCCGACGGCTGTGGTGGCCGCCGCAGCCGACGAAAATCCGATGTCGAAGGAGGCGGTCTTCTACGATCCACGGATACCGGTTCAGGGCAATCCGAACGGCGACACGACGATGGTCGTGTTCTTCGACTACCAATGTCCCTACTGCAAGGCCTCCCAGCCTGACGTCGAGAAACTGGTCGAGACGGACGGCCGGATCCGTCTAGTGATGAAGGATTGGCCGATCTTCGGTCCGCCGTCGCTCTATGCCTCGCGGCTGACACTGGCCGCGGGAGACGGCTATGTGGAGGCCCAGGCTGCTCTGATGGCGACCCCCGATCACTTGACGCCCGATGCAATCGAGGCAGTGCTGCGCGAAGCCGGCTTCGATCCGAACGCTCTGAATGCGGCCTACGATCAGGACAAGGCGCGCATCAACGGCCTTCTGCAACGCAACAGCACCCAGGCCGAGGCCTTCGGTCTGGCAGGCACGCCCGCCTATGTCATCGGCACGACCCTCTATCCCGGCGTGCTCGACTTCGATGCAATGAAGCAGGCGGTCGTAACGGCGAGAAAGAGCTAAGCGCCTTCGTCGACACTGAAATGCCGCCTTGGCCCGATGCGGCCTCGGCCACAGCGCAAATCGAGAACGGAAGGTATCGGGCGAAATGCGCCGTCGATGCATGCCGTCCATGGTCGGGTGCCGATGGTTTCGGGCGTGAAAAATTGGTGTCGCAGTGCGAAAAGTAGATCAGCCACGACCGGTCGTGGCTGACTTTTAGCCGCAATTGCCGGTTTTCGTGGCATCTGCGTTAAATTGAAGTGTCGCAGCTCCTCATGGAGCTTCGTCGTAAGTAGATCAAGCAACTGGTATGGTAGATTTCGTTAGGTCAAAAAAAATGCAAGGCATTTGCCTTGCATTTTTAGTGTGCAGGTCTCGACTTCTCTCCGAGAAATACTCGGGGCTGCGGCTTTCACCGCGCCGGAAATCACGTCCTCCCAAGACTAGACCGATCGCCGGAAGATTTTCACTTCCGTTATGGTAAGGCATGTTAGCGAGTGTTCATCGCGTTGTCACGCAAAATTTCATGGTTGTGACAATCTTTTTGCCAATTTGATCTTGGATTGGGCAGGGGATGCCGCTCATGCGGGCACGATGAGGCGCTTTTCAAGAGGTGCCTGAACGTCTATGAACCCGGCCAAGGCTCTTCAGCCGTTTCGTCGGCTCCACCGAAAGTGCGATTTCAGCATGCGCCTGTCGCGATTTTTTCTCCCCATTCTCAAGGAAACGCCCAAGGAAGCCGAGATCGTCTCGCATCGCCTGATGCTGCGCGCCGGAATGGTTCGCCAGCAGGCGGCCGGCATCTATTCCTGGCTGCCGCTGGGCAAGCGTGTGCTCGACAAGGTCTGCCGGATCGTTCGCGAGGAGCAGGACCGCTCGGGTGCGCTGGAATTGTGGATGCCGACCATCCAGTCGGCCGATCTCTGGCGCGAGAGCGGCCGCTATGACGACTACGGCAAGGAGATGCTGCGCATCACCGACCGGCATGAGCGCGATCTCCTCTATGGTCCGACCAACGAGGAGATGATCACCGAGATCTTCCGCTCCTATGTGCGGTCCTACAAGGACCTGCCGCTCAATCTCTACCATATCCAGTGGAAGTTCCGTGACGAGGTGCGGCCGCGCTTCGGTGTGATGCGCTCGCGCGAGTTCCTGATGAAGGACGCCTATTCCTTCGATCTCGATTTCGAGTCCTCGCAGACCGCCTATCACCGGATGTTCGTGGCCTATCTGCGGACCTTCGCGCGATTGGGCCTTCAGGCCATCCCGATGCGCGCCGACACCGGCCCGATCGGTGGCAAGCTCAGCCACGAGTTCATCATTCTCGCCTCGACCGGCGAGAGCGAGGTGTTCTGCCATCGCGATTATCTGGGTCTTGCGGTGCCGGGCGACGACGTCGACTTCAACAATGCCGCGGAACTGGCCTCGATCGTCAAAACCTGGACGACGCCCTATGCGGCGACGGACGAGATGCACGACGAGGCCGAATGGGCGACTCTCGCCGAAGGCGACAAGCTGGCTGCCCGGGGGATCGAGGTCGGCCACATCTTCCATTTCGGCACCAAATACTCGGACCCGATGAAGGCCGTGGTGGCCGGCCCGGACGGCAAGGAGACGCCGGTCTACATGGGCTCCTACGGCATCGGCCCGTCGCGCCTGGTCGGCGCCATCATCGAAGCCTCGCACGACGACAACGGCATCATCTGGCCGAAATCGGTGGCGCCGTTCGACGTCGGCCTGATCAATATGAAGCCCGGCGATGCCGATTGCGACCGGCTCTGTGACGAGATCTACGGCAAGCTGGGCGCAGCTGGCCTCGACGTGCTCTATGACGACGTCGACGTGCGGGCCGGCGCCAAGTTCGCGTCCATGGATCTGATCGGGCTGCCGCTCCAGGTGATCATCGGGCCGCGCGGCGCCAAGGCGGGCGAGGTCGAGATCAAGGTACGGGCCACCGGAGAGCGACTGACGCTGCCGCTGGACGCGGCTCTCAATCGCGTTGCCGATGAGCACTGACGCGATTGTCGAAACGGCCGCGCCGGAGGTGAAGTCTCACCCCTTCGCGCGGTTCGAATGGATGGTGGCGGGGCGCTATCTGCGAGCCCGCCGGCGGGATGCCGGCGTTTCGGTGATCGCAGGCTTTTCTTTCGTCGGCATCATGCTGGGCGTGGCCGCCTTGATCATCGTCATGTCGGTGATGAACGGGTTTCGCGGCGAGTTGCTGACCCGCATTCTCGGCGTCAACGGCCATGTCATCATGCAGCCGATCGACACGCCGCTGACCGACTATGACGAAGTGGCCAAGCGCGTGTCGGCGGTCGATGGCGTCGACTATGCCGCGCCGCTGATCGAGGGGCAGGTGCTGGCCTCGGGCTCCGGCAGTGCAGGGACCGGGGCTCTGGTGAAGGGGCTGCGCGGCAGCGATCTCACCAAGCTGAAGCCGATCGCCGACAACGTCCAGTCCGGCTCGCTTGAGAATTTCGACGACAGCGGCGGCGTCGCCATCGGCAGTCGGATGGCGGCCAATCTGGGACTCGCCCAGGGCGATCGGATCACGCTGGTGTCGCCCGAAGGCGACGCCACGCCGCTCGGCATGGTGCCGCGGGTCAAATCCTATCCGGTGGTCGCGATCTTCGAGATCGGCCTGTCGGAATATGACGCGGCCTATGTCTATATGCCGTTTTCCGAGGCTCAGCTCTTCTTCAATCAGGAAGGACAGGCCCAGACGATCGAGATCTTCGTCGACAATCCCGACGATGTCGCTTCGCTTCAGGCACCGATCGAACAGGCGGCGGGACGGCCGAACTATACGGTCACCTGGCAGCGCCAGAACCAGTCGTTCTTCTCGGCGCTGGAAGTCGAGCGCAACGTGATGTTCATCATCCTGACGCTGATCGTGCTGGTGGCGGCGCTCAACATCATCTCCGGGTTGTTCATGCTGGTGAAGGACAAGGGGCGCGACATCGCCATCCTGCGCACCATGGGGGCGACGCGCGGCGCGGTCATGCGGGTGTTCCTCATCACCGGCGCCTCGATCGGCGTGGCGGGAACCGCCGCGGGGCTGGTGCTCGGCGTGCTGTTCTGCCTGAACATCGAAAACATCCGGCAGTTCTTCTCCTGGGTCTCCGGCACCACGCTGTTCGATCCTGAATTCTATTTTCTGAGCCGGTTGCCAGCAGAGGTCGATGCGCTGGAGGTCGTGGCCGTGGTGGCCATGGCGCTGGTGCTGTCCTTCCTGGCGACCCTGTTTCCGTCCTGGAAGGCATCGCGGCTCGATCCTGTCGAGGCTCTGCGGTACGAATGACCTCCACGAGCGCGCTTCGGCTCGACTGCGTCGAGCGCCATTATCGCGAAGGCGAGGGCCGGCTGACGATCCTCTCCGGTGCCGACTTTCAGATGGACAAGGGCGAAATGGTCGCCCTCGTCGCGCCGTCCGGGGCCGGAAAGTCGACGCTGCTCCATATCGCCGGTCTCCTGGAGCGGCCGGACGCGGGCGAGGTCTTCGTCAACGAGGAGCCATGCGGCACACTCGACGACGACCGCCGCACCGCGATGCGCCGCGAGGCCATCGGCTTCGTCTACCAGTTCCATCATCTGCTGCCGGAATTCTCGGCGCTGGAAAACGTCATGCTGCCGCAAATGATCCGCGGACTGCCGCGAAGCGTCGCGGCCGAGCGGGCGCGGCAGCTTCTCGACTATATGCGGATCGGCGCGCGGGCGGAGCATCGGCCGGCCGAACTCTCGGGCGGCGAGCAGCAGCGCGTCGCCATCGCCCGCGCCGTCGCCAACACGCCCTATGTTCTGCTGGCCGACGAGCCCACTGGCAACCTCGATCCGACAACGGCGGGCTATGTCTTCGATGCGCTGACGGCGCTCGTACGCCAGTCGGGCGTGGCCGCATTGGTGGCGACCCACAACCATGAGCTCGCCGCACGCATGGATCGCGCCGTGACGATCCAGGACGGCAAGATCGTTCCGCTTCAGATCGCCTGACCGGCCCCTTTTCCGCAAAACCGTTCAGCCTTCGGGCAGCGCCACCGTGTCCAGCGCGATGTCGAGGTGCTCGGCCAGCGCCCGCACCACGATCGCATGATCGTCGCGCTGCTTGAGACCTGAGACGGTCACGCACCCGACGATTCCGGCGCTGGCAACCCTGATCGGAAAGGCGCCGCCATGGGCGGCATAGTCGGCGTCGGCAATGCCGTAGCGTGCGGCCAGCGTGCTGCCCGTCCGCTGAAGATCGAGGCCGACGGCATACGAGCTGCGATAGAAGCGGGCGACGACCGCGCTCTTGCGCCGGACCCATTCGAGATTGTCGGGCTTGGTGCCGGCCAGCGCGGTGAAGAACAAGGGCTGGCCGAAACGGCGGACATCGATCGCGATCGGCAGGCCGGTGCCGAGGTCGCGCAGCCGGGTTCCCAGTTCCCAGGCCGTTTCCTCGTCGAACCTCGAAAACTGAAGCTCCTGTTCCTGCCGCGCGATCGCGGCGAGATCGCGTTCCAATGCGGCGCGGTTCTCTGGGGTCATGGCGATCGGGCTCCGTAATCTCTCGGTTCTCTGAGGCGTTCGCCGGTGCCAATCATATCCGGCCAGCTGAGGCAAGCTGAGGCCTCGGTCTTTGGCGACAACCATTCAAACGGCAGGGAGGACAATTCCAGCGGACAGCCGCTTGACGACCGAATGAAAATAGAACATAACAAGAACATAAGGAAAACGGAGTGAATATGATGACGATCGTCAAAGACATGGCTTCGCTGCTGGCCGTTTCGATGTTCCTGGTCAGTTTCTCCCTCGTCGCGGCTTCTCTTTAGGGCGCGCGCCCCGGCAAAGCAGGCCCGATACGGCTGCCCATAGGCGGGTCCGAGGGCCATCCAGTCGGCCCCGAAGCGGACTCTTCGCTGGCTGGCGTTGCCTCGTCGAAAGTGGTCGACACGGGCCTCTCGCGCTTCGGGTCGAGGATCGATCGCCCGCATTTCGGACGCTCTTCCGGTTAGAACAATTGTCCGGGCAGCCGGCGGTGCCATCGGTATGGGGCGGTTTCTTGTTGAAAGCCGTGCGCGAGCCCGGCGGCAGCCGGTGCCGGCTGCTATATCTCTTGGTTCGCGTGGGGCGTTCCGGAGCGGATTCATCCGTCGGCCGGAGTGCATCGCTTCCACGCTGCATGCCTACGGATGGAGATGTCGATGGACAATGCCGCCTCAGCCGTGTCGACGGGCGCGATATCGTCTCCGCGTTTCATCCATCTCAGGGTTCACAGCGCCTTTTCGCTTCTCGAAGGCGCCTTGCGCGTTGACCAGATCATCAAGCACGCCAAGGCCGACGGGGCGCCGGCGGTGGGCATCGCCGACACCAACAATCTGTTCGGCGCGCTGGAATTCTCGGAAAAAGCCGCCAAATCCGGCATCCAGCCGATCCTCGGCTGCCAGCTCGAGGTCGACTGGCAGGATGAAAGCGGGGAAGGACCCGGGCAGCGGGAGCGGGCAGGGCAGGCCGTCCATCCGCCGATGGTGTTCATCGCGGCGACCGAACGCGGCTATGAAAACCTCGTCGAGATTGTGTCGCTCAGTTATCTCGGCCATGACGGCGCCACGCGTCCGCATATCTCGGCCGACTGGCTGGACGGGCGGACCGAGGGGCTGATTGCGCTCACCGGCGGACCGCTGGGTCCGATCGGAACGGCGATCGCGGCGGGCAAGGGCGGGCTGGCGCGCGAACGGCTGGAGCGGCTGAAGGCGCTGTTCGGCGATCGCCTCTATGTCGAATTGCAGCGGCACGAGGGGCGCAGCCAGCGGGTCGAAGCCGAGACGGTGTCCCTCGCCTACGAGCTCGAACTGCCGCTTGTCGCCACCAACGAGCCGTTCTTCTTCTGCCCCGAGGACTTCGAGGCGCACGATGCGCTGATCGCGGTGGCCTCGAACAAGCTGGTGAGCCAGGAGGACCGGCGCCGGCTGTCGCGCGATCACTGCCTGAAGTCGCAGGCCGAGATGGCGATGCTCTTCGCCGACCTGCCGGAGGCGCTGCGGAACACCGTCGAGATCGCCCGGCGCTGTGCGTATCGCGCCCGCACCCGCAAGCCGATCCTGCCCCGCTTCGCCGGGGCCGATGCGGACCCCGACGAGGCGGAGAAGGCGGAAGCCGCGGAGCTGCGCAGGCAGGCCGCCGAAGGCCTGCAAAAGCGCCTTGCCTCGCACGGCCGGGCGCCGGGGACGAGTGAAGCCGACTATCACGAGCGGCTGGAATACGAATTGGGCATCATCGAGAAGATGAAGTTTCCCGGTTACTTCCTGATCGTGTCGGACTTCATCAAGTGGGCGAAGAGCCAGTCGATTCCCGTCGGCCCGGGCCGCGGCTCGGGCGCCGGCTCGCTGGTCGCCTATTCTCTGACCATCACCGACCTCGACCCGCTGCGCTTCTCGCTGCTGTTCGAGCGCTTCCTCAACCCGGAGCGCGTGTCGATGCCGGACTTCGACATCGACTTCTGCCAGGACCGGCGCGAGGAGGTGATCCGTTACGTCCAGGCCAAGTACGGGCGCGAGCAGGTCGGCCAGATCATCACCTTCGGTTCGTTGCAGGCCCGCGCCGTGCTGCGCGACGTCGGCCGGGTTCTGGAGATGGCCTATGGCCACGTCGACCGGCTCTGCAAGCTGGTGCCGGCCAATCCCGCGCACCCGGTAACGCTCGCCCAGGCACTGGAGGAAGAGCCTCGGCTTCAGGAGGCCCGTGAGAAGGAGGAGGTCGTCGACCGACTGATCTCCTATGCGCTGAAGCTGGAGGGGCTTTATCGCCACGCCTCGACGCACGCCGCCGGCATCGTCATCGGCGACCGGCCGCTGTCTCGCCTGGTGCCGATGTATCGAGACCCGCGCTCCGACATGCCGGTGACCCAGTTCAACATGAAGTGGGTCGAGCAGGCCGGCCTGGTGAAGTTCGACTTCCTCGGCCTGAAGACGCTGACCGTGCTGCAGCGGGCCGTCGACCTCATCCGGCGCCGCGGCATCGACATCAACCTGTCGACCCTGCCGCTCGACGACGCCAAGACCTACGAGATGCTGACCCGCGGCGAGACGGTCGGCGTATTCCAGGTGGAATCGGTCGGTATGCGCAAGGCGCTGATCGGCATGCGTCCCGACTGCCTGGAGGACATCATCGCGCTGGTCGCGCTCTACCGGCCAGGCCCGATGGAGAACATCCCGACCTACAACGCGCGCAAGCACGGCGAGGAGGAGGTCGAGATCATCCATCCGATGATGGAGCCGGTCCTCAAGGAGACCCAGGGCGTCATCATCTATCAGGAGCAGGTGATGCAGATCGCCCAGGTGCTCGCCGGTTATTCGCTCGGCGAAGCGGACCTGTTGCGCCGCGCCATGGGCAAGAAGATACGCGCCGAGATGGACAAGCAGCGCGTGCGCTTCGTCGATGGCGCCAAGAAGAACGGGATCGACAAGGCGCAGGCGAACACGATCTTCGACCTGCTCGCCAAATTCGCCGACTACGGCTTCAACAAGTCGCACGCCGCTTGCTACGCGCTCGTCGCCTACCAGACCGCCTTTCTCAAGGCCAACTATCCGGTCGAGTTCCTGGCGGCGTTGATGACGCTCGATTCGGGCAACACCGACAAGCTCAACGACTTTCGCCAGGATGCCCTGCGGCTCGGCATCGAGGTGGTGCCGCCCTCGGTGCAGACCTCGTTCGGAACTTTCGAGGTCGAGGGCAACCGGATCTTCTATTCGCTGGCGGCGATCAAGGGCGTCGGCGAGCATGCGGTCGAGCACATCGTCGCGAAGCGCGGCGACAAGCGGTTCAAGAGCCTGGAGGACTTCTGCGCCCGGATCGATCCGAAGATCGTCAACAAGCGCACCATGGAATTCCTGATCGCAGCCGGCGCCCTCGACTGCTTCGGCCAGGATCGGTCGCGGCTGATGGCCAATATCGAGCGGATGGCCGCCTATGCCCAGCGCCTTCACGACGGGCGGGCCACCGGCCAATCGGACATGTTCGGCCTTGCCGGGGGCGAACCGGAGCCGCTGCACCTCGCCGACGCGCCGCTGTGGACCTCCTCGGAGCGCTTGCTCAAGGAGTTCCAGGCGGTCGGCTTCTATCTGTCGGCGCATCCGCTCGACGAATATCGCGAGACCCTCAAGCGGCTGCGTGTACAGACCCACGCCGAAGTCGTCGCCAGCGTGAAGCGCGGCGCCAGCGCCGGCCGGCTGGCCGGCACGGTGACGGCGCGCCAGGAGCGCAAGACGCGCACCGGTGGCAAGATCGGCATCGTGCAGATGTCCGACCCGAGCGGCCAGTACGAGGTGGTGCTGTTTTCCGAAACGCTGTCGACCTATCGCGAGCAGCTGGAAGCCGGCGCGTCCGTCATCGTGACGGTTGCCGCGGAGGAGCGGCCGGAAGGCATCTCGCTGCGCGCCCAGTCGGTCCAGTCGCTGGAGGACGAGGCGGTGCGAATGCAGAAGGCGCTCAGGGTATTCCTGCGCGACGCGGCGCCGCTCAAGACGTTCCGCTCGCAGCTCAAGGACGGCGGCGACGGCGAGGTCTCGCTGATCCTGGTGCGTGACGAAGGCGAGCGTGAGGTCGAGATCGCGCTGCCGGGACGCTATCGGATCTCGCCGCAGATGGCGAGTGCCATCAAGGCGGCACCGGGCGTGGTCGACGTCGAGCTCGTCTGACGCAAGCGGGCCGACGGCAGGAATTGGGCGGCGGCTCAAGCGAACGGGCGCCTTGGCCATGAAGGCGACGGCGTGAGTCGTTTGGGCCGAGGTCGGATAGGACCCTGCGTTGCGATGTCGGCGGCCTCTATGCGGGGCCTGTTGCAGCAGGCGCCGCTCGCTTTCGGGGGCTTCCCCGGCGGGGCGACGGGAGTAGTCCAGAAAGGCCCGGCTCTAGCTATCGTTTCGGCGGCACGTCTCTAGCGCTTCCCTCGGTGCCCGGAGCATTCGATCCAGGCAGAGCCTCTGGTCTCGGTCCCGCCTCCGGCTTGAAGGTATAGCCTGTCTCGATCGCGCCGGTGCCATAGCGGTCGCGCAGCCGGTCCAGGGCTGCCTCCGCCTTGGCGCGCTTAGCCAGCGAAGGATCGACGAGATCGTCCGGATCGGCCAGCGACGACGGAGCGAAGCCGCTGCAGCCGATGCCGATCAGCCGGAAGGCGGTGCCGTCGATCTCGTGCGCAAGCAGCGAGCGGCCGACCTCGAAGATGCGATCGGCCAGGCGCGTCGGGTGTGCGAGCCTGCGGCTCCGCGTCCGTGTCTTGAAGTCGGCGGTCTTCAGCTTCAGCGTGATCTCGTGTGCGGCGAGGTTGGTGGCCTTGAGGCGACGCCCGACCGTCTCGCTCAGCTTCCGCAGCAGCGGTATCAGGTCCTCGGCCTTGCGCAGGTCCTTGTCGAAGGTCGTCTCGCCGGAAATGCTCTTGGTCGGGCGTCGCGGGTCGACCGAGCGGCTGTCGAGCCCGCGCGACAGCCGCGCCAGGCGCTGTCCGATGACGCCGTAGCGGCGCATCAGATCCTCTTCCTTCATCTCCTGAAGCTGACCGATAGTGCGCAGGCCGTCGCGTTCCAGCTGCCGGTCGAGAGCCGCGCCCACACCCCATATGGCGGTGATCGGCCGGGCCGCGAGAAAGGCGAGCGTCTCGGCACGGCCGATCACCGAAAAGCCGCGCGGCTTTTCGAGGTCGGAGGCCATCTTGGCCAGGAACTTGTTGTGCGACAGGCCGACCGACACGGTGACGCCGAATTCCGCCTGGATGGCGTTGGCGAGCAGGGCGAGCGTCATGGCCGGCGGCATCTTGTGCAGCCGTTCGGTGCCGGATAGGTCGAGGAACGCCTCGTCGATCGACAGCGGTTCGACCAGCGGCGTGATCGCCCGCATCTTTTCGCGGATGGCGCGCCCGACCTCCACGTATTTCGCCATGTTCGGCCGGATGACGACGGCCTCCGGACAGAGCTGCAGCGCCTTGAACATCGGCATGGCCGAGCGCACGCCGCTGATCCGCGCGATGTAGCAGGCGGTCGAGACGACGCCGCGACGGCCGCCGCCGACGATCACCGGCTTGGTGGCAAGCTCCGGTTTGTCGCGCTTTTCGATCGACGCATAGAAGGCGTCGCAATCGATATGGGCGATCGACAGGTCGAAAAGTTCGGCATGGCGCAGGACGCGCGGGCTGCCGCAGCGCTGGCAGCGGCCGACGCCTTTCGACTGGACCGTCATGCAATCGCGGCAGAAGCTTCGAAGGGACTGGCTCATCTCGATGGTTCGCGCCTGATCGAGATCCGATGCTACGTCAGCCCGATCCCAGAAGAAATCGATTCTGCCGCATCGTCCCGCAATCTCAGTCCTCGGTGACCCCGTATCCGTCGGCAAGCGCCGCTCGCGCCCGACGAACCACCTGCGGGTCGATTGCCGCATCGGCGGAGAAGGCCAGAAGCGTCGGCTCGTGATTGAGGAGAAAGTCGAGCAGGCCGGCAAAAAAGCCGGGCTCGCGCACGCGCGCTCTGAGCTGGTCGGCTTCGAGGCCGCTCAAGGCCAGGAAGCGACCGAGGAGCTGGGGATCGGACGCGACGAACTGCAATGCTCGCACGCCGACGAGTTCCGCTTCCTCGCGGTCGATGGGTGCATTCCGGTTCTGCATTGCCGGGTCTCTTTTGCCTCTTTGCCGCTTTCGGCGGCTCGATTCCGATTCGTAAATGAAAATGGGTTATGGTTCGACTATGCGGCGCCACAAAGGGCGATCCACAGACAGGATCGGTCTCACTCTGGAGGATCGCGGATGACCAAGACCGTGATGATCGTGGAAGATAACGAGCTGAATATGAAGCTCTTCCGCGATCTCATCGAAGCGCATGGCTATCGCACGGTGCAGACCCGCAGCGGCCTGACGGCCGTCGACCTCGCGCGCGAACATCGGCCGGACCTGATTCTGATGGATATCCAGCTGCCGGAGATTTCCGGCCTCGATGTCACCCGGCAGCTCAAGAGCGACAGCGAACTCCACAAGATTCCGGTGATCGCCGTCACTGCGTTCGCTATGAAGGGCGACGAGGAGCGAATCCGCAAGGGGGGGTGCGAGGCCTATATATCGAAGCCGATCTCGGTGGCGCCGTTCATCGCCATGATCAAGTCGTTCCTCGGCGACACTTGAGGAGGCCGGGATGTCGGGCCGCATTCTCGTTGTCGATGACGTTGACGCCAACCTTCGGCTGCTGGAAGCCCGTCTGACGGCGGAGTATTTCGATGTCGTCCTGGCGACGAGCGGCCCCGAAGCGTTGCAGATTTGCCAGAGCGAGCCGATCGATCTGGTGCTTCTCGACATCATGATGCCGGCCATGGACGGCTACGAGGTGTGCCGGCGACTGAAGGCCAATCCGAAAACCATGCATCTGCCCATCGTGCTGATCACGGCGCTGGACCAGCCGTCGGATCGCGTGATGGGGCTGGAGGCGGGGGCCGACGACTTCCTGACCAAGCCGGTCGGCGACCTTCAGCTGTTTTCCCGCGTGAAGAGCCTGACGCGGTTGAAGCGTCTGACCGACGAACTGCGCGTGCGCGCGGAGACCACCGTCG
This sequence comes from Consotaella aegiceratis, assembly GCF_036541425.1. Lineage (NCBI taxonomy): Bacteria > Pseudomonadati > Pseudomonadota > Alphaproteobacteria > Hyphomicrobiales > Aurantimonadaceae > Consotaella > Consotaella aegiceratis. Next base: position 46,275 of record NZ_JAZHFT010000015.1, on the reverse strand, counting down.
ATCTGGTGTCGCGCTCGGACCTGATCGAACAGCTTACCAGCGCCGGTCGGGCCGGCCAGCTTCTCGTTCTCGATGAGAATGCCAAGGCGGCCGAGCGCCTGGCGCGGCTGCTGCGACGCGAGCACGCGGTGACGGTCATCGGTGGCGCCGACGAATTTCGCGAATCGGCCGCGATCGGCGGCCACGAACTGCTGATCGTCAATCTGACGGCGGAGGGTTTCGATCCGCTGCGGCTCGTCTCCCATCTGCGCTCGTCCGAGGCGACGCGGGCCGTTCCGATCCTTCTCGTCGCCGAGCTGCACGACGAACAGCGCGTCGCGCGGGCCCTTGAACTGGGCGCCAACGACTATCTGCTTCGTCCGGTCGACGGCAACGAGCTGTTGGCGCGCACCCGTACGCTGATCCGCCGCAAACGCTACGAGGATGGCCTGCGGCAGAGCCTCACCGAAACGATCGAGATGGCGGTGCGCGATCCGTTGACGGGCCTCTATAACCGGCGTTTCATGGAAAGCCACCTCGAAAAGGCGATCGCTCGCGCGCGACTCGACGGCAAGCCGCTGGCCGTGCTGATCGCCGATATCGACCACTTCAAGAAGATCAATGACGGTTGGGGCCACGACGCCGGCGACCTGGTGCTGAGACAGTTCGCCGCGCTGATCACGCAGACCCTGCGCGGCAGCGACCTGGCTTGCCGTTATGGCGGCGAGGAGTTCGTGATCCTGATGCCGGAGGCGGACGGGCGCGCGGCGCAGCTCATTGGCGAGCGGCTCCGGGCGAGCGTCGCGGAAACGGCGGTCGATCTCAAGGGAGAGCTGATCTCGATCACGGTGAGCGCCGGCTGCGCGGTCTTCAATCCTGCGAGCGACGATGCGTCGAGCCTGCTCAAGCGGGCCGATCAGGCTCTTTATGCGGCTAAGCGGGGAGGCCGCAATCGCGTGGTCGGAATGGCCGCGTAAGGCACTGAAATCCCAGCTTGCTTAACGGTTGTTTACCAAACATCCATGCTTTCGAAGTGATTCGTTGATTTTGTTCCTGTTTTGAGCGAGGCTAGAGCCACACAACAAGCCAAGGCGCTTGGCGAGTTACCCCATGGAATGCTCAGGTCCGCCGCATCTCCTGGGTCCCGTGGGGCGGCCGGTCGGTATCCCGATCATCGCGGTTTCCTCGTACCGCGTCGGGTATGCCGGCCGGCCACTTTTATTTGGACCTTCTCTACGCTCTCGCATCACCGAAAACAAAAACGCCGCCTCAAGGGCGGCGTTTGAGCATTCGGTCGTCGCGACGACTACTTGATCTTCGTCTCGCGAAATTCGACATGCTTGCGCGCGACCGGATCGTATTTGGTCTTCACCATCTTGTCCGTCATCGTGCGGCTGTTCTTCTTGGCTGTATAGAAGTAGCCAGTGTCAGCGGTGCTGAGCAGCTTGATCTTGATCGTTGTCGCCTTGGCCATCGTGTTCCATCCGCGGTGCGTCTTGAGGCGTCTTGTGATTAGCCGGCATCACGCGGCGCCTCTGTCATCCAAATTTGTCCGCATGAGCCCCGAAAGGACTTGCCTTGCCGGGATCATGCTTCGGGCTCCGCGAGTCGCCGACAGGCCGGACATCCGTACCGCAGCGCTTGCGCTTGAGTTTGAGGAGCGGCGGATCCGCCGCCGGCCGGACTACCGACCGACCAAACCAATCGGCGCCACCGGCGGGAGCCGATGACGCTTTGGCGGCGGACACTAGCGATCCCGCCAGCCAAGTCAAGTCCGGCGGCCACCAAACAGCAGCCTCAACAGCGTCAAAAGCAGGTAGGCGCTGAAAAAGAAGGCCAGGGCCCAGGCAAATCCACTGGGGCCGAAGGCGTCCATGGACGCGCCGATGGCTTGGGGCCCGAGCAGCATGCCGAGCGAATAGCAGAAGATGAAGGATGCGTTGGCCGCCGCCAGTTCGCCGCCGGACAGGCGCGAACCGAGATGGGTCAAACCCACGGTGTAGAGCCCGGCGACGACGCCACCCCAGACGAACAGCACGCAGGCCATGACCCACCAGTTCTCGATGAGCAGCGGCAGGCAGAGAGTGCCGCCGAGCCCGACGAAGGCGCACAGCGCCAGCAGCGATCGCCGATCCTTGACGCGGTCGCTGATGAGCCCGATCGGGATCTGCATCAGCACGTTGCCGAGGCCGACCGCACTGAGCAGCTGCGCCGCCTCGGCTTCGGAAAAGCCCACCCGGACGCCGAAGATCGGAAACAGGGCAAAACCGCCGGCTTCCACGGCGCCGAAGATAAGCACGGCGCCGGTCGCCGTCGGAACGGCGAAGAGATGGCGCCAAAAGGCGCCGCCGGTGCGCTCCGAGATCACCGGCTGCCTGTTCCACGCGAGGAGGAGGGGGATCGCCGAGGCGACGATGATGCCGGAGCCGACAGCGAAGGGCAGAATGCCGTCCGCGCCGAGTTGAGAGAACAGCCAAGGGCCGAGCGCAAACCCGAGCGACAGAACCGAAGCGTAGATGCCGAGGACCAATCCGCGGCGACCCGGCGGTGCGGCCGCGTTGATCCAGAATTCGGACAGTACGAAGAGCGCCGTGATCGAGAAGTGGAAGACGAGGCGCAGGGGAAACCACGTCCAGAACGGCACGAAGAAATAGAAGCCGAGGCCGGACAGGCTGGACAGCACGATCGCGATCAGCATGCTCATGCGCACGCCCAGGCGCCGCGCGATCGAGGTGACGAGGGGGGCGGCGATCAGCGAGGCGATGCCCGCCACCGCGGTGTTGGCGCCGATCAGCGTCGCCGGAATGCCGCGGCGCTCCAGGATGACGCTCAACAACGGAAGGCCCAGGCCGAGTCCGGCCCCCACGGCGGTGATCGAGGCGATGGCGGCGCTCGCCGACAGCCAGTCCACCGATTCGACTTCGCGCTTGGCGTCCTGGATCAGATTGTCCGGCGTGCTTTGTTCCATGTCCAGGCTCAGATCGTCTCCGGCGTTGCGACGCCATCTCGGCAGATTGAGAACGCTACGCGCGACTCGAAGGCCAAGCGACCTGCGGTCGCTCTACCATCCGAAGAACGATTCCGGCCAGACGCGACTGCCGGAAAAGCCGGGAAAATGAGGCGAACTTGATGGTGGATCGGCGTCGCCGGAAGCATTCCGGAAGCCGTGCATGCGTCGAAAGGACGATCCCGACGGACGATCAGCCGAGTTCGTCGGACGGCGCCGGCTCGTCTCCGCCGAAGCCGTGCATGCGCATGGCCCATTGGAGGCCGATCGTAGCCCCCTTCAGCGGGCGCAGCAGGGCCAGGCACATGGCCAGGGTGACGAGCGGCCAGACGATGCTGTGGACCAGCAGCGACCAGCCGAACAGGTCGTCGGCCGTCATGAACAGCCCGACCACCACATGCCCGACGATCAGGATCGTCAGATAGGGCGGCATGTCGTCGGCGCGGTGGTGATGGATCTCTTTGCCACAGACCGAGCATTCGTGCACGGTGGTGAGATAGCCGGCAAACAGCTTGCCTTCGCCACAACGCGGGCAGCGGCAGCGCCAGCCATTCGCCAGAGCGGGCCAGATCGGCCGCGCCGCCGGTGAGGCACCGAACACGGCTGTCGTGGGATTGCGATCGTCCATCATCGTCTCTTGCGCGGCTTGCCGGGTTTGGTCGCCTTGCCGACGCGCTTGCCCGGATGCGCCGGTTTGCGGCGGCGGGCCTTGTGGAACGATTGGGTGGAGCGGGGCAGTGCGCGCGGCTCGGTCAGCATTTCGAAGCGCATCGAGCCGGCCAGCGGAACGGCCTCGACCAAGCGCACCTCGACGCCGTCGCCCAAACGGTAGCCGCGTCCGCTGCGGTCTCCGATCAGCGTGTGGGCCGCCTCGTCGTAATGGAAGAATTCGCCGCCCAGTGTCGAAATCGGCACGAACCCGTCGGCGCCGAAGGTCGGCAGCGTGACGAACAGGCCGGCCTTGGTCACGCCGGTGATGCGGCCCTGAAAGCTGTCGCCGACACGGTCGGCCAGATGGTGGGCGATGAGCCGGTCAACGGTGTCGCGTTCGGCCGCCATGGCGCGCCGCTCGGCCCGCGAGATTTCCTCGGCGGTCGCTTCCAGGTTCTCCTCGTCCTCGCGGCTGAGACCGCCTTCTCCGAGATGCAGCGCGGTGACGAGCGCGCGGTGGACGACGAGGTCGGCATAGCGCCGGATCGGCGAGGTGAAATGCGCATAGCGCATCAGGTTCAGGCCGAAATGACCGATGTTGTTGGGCGAATAGGCGGCCTGGCTCTGCGAGCGCAGCACGACCTCGTTGACCAGGCTTTCGTGCTCTCCCGCCTTCACCTGGCGCAGGATACTGTTGAAATGCGAGGGGCGCAGCGTTCCCGCATTGGCCAGCGAAATGTCGAGCGAGCGCAGAAAGTCGCGCAGCGATTCGAGCTTGGAGAGCGACGGCGCGTCGTGGGCGCGATAGATCAGTGCCTGGCGGCGCTCCTCGAGCGTCTCGGCGGCGGCCACATTGGCCTGGATCATGAATTCCTCGATCAGCCGGTGGGCGTCGAGGCGCTCCGGCACGACCACGCGATCGATTTTACCGACTTGGTCGAGGACGATCTTGCGCTCGGGCAAATCGAGATCAAGCGGCTGGCGGCGGTCACGGGCTTCCTTCAGGACGGCATAGGCGTTCCAAAGTACGCGCAGATGCGCCACCACCTCGGGCTCGATATCGTTCGCCGCACCATCGATGGCCGCCTGCGCCTCCTCATAGGCGAGCTTGGCGCGGCTCTTCATCATCACGCGGTGGAAGCTGTGGCGGCGCTTGTCGCCCTGGGCGGACATCGTCATGCGCACCGCCAGGGCAGGGCGCTCCACGCCCTCCTTCAGCGAGCAGAGGTCGTTGGAAATCCGCTCGGGCAGCATCGGCACCACCCGATCGGGAAAGTACACCGAGTTGCCGCGCGTCAGCGCCTCGCGGTCGAGCTTGGAACCGGGGCGGACATACCAGGCGACGTCGGCGATCGCCACGGTGACGACGAAGCCGCCCGGATTGCCCGGATCGTCGTCCGGGGCCGCGTAGACCGCGTCATCGTGATCCTTGGCGTCCGCCGGATCGATGGTGACGAGCGGCAGCGCGCGCCAGTCCTCGCGATTCTCCATGGTGGCGGGGCCGGCCGCTTCGGCTTCGGCCAGAACGCCTTGCGGGAAAATGTGGGGAATGCCGTGAGCATGCAGTGCGATGGTCGAGATCGCCCGCTCGCTCTTCATCGAGCCCACCACCTCGATCACCGTGGCGAAGGGCAACCCGGCGCGCCGCTGGCGCCCGGGCTCGACTTCCACCAGATCGCCGTCGACGGCGCCGGCCGCGTCGCCGGGCGCGACGGCATATTCGAGCTGGCGGCGCTCGACCGGCTCGACGCGTCCTCCGCCTCCGGGCATCGAACGGAAGACGCCGAGCGCGACGTTGGAGCGCTTTTCCAGGACACGAATGACGCGGGCGATCGGGCCTTCCGGATCGTCCGGGCTGAGGCGGGCCAGGATGCGGTCGCCGATCCCGGCGGCCGGCCCCGAATCGCGCTTCTGACGCACGGAAAAGCGTGGCCTGTCGCCTTGCTCCGCTTCGTCCCAGCCCGACGGTTCGGCCAGCAGGCCGCCGTCCTCGTCACGCCCGCGGATCTCCAGAACGGTGACGCCGGGCAGTGCGCCCGGCTGGGCATAGCGTCTGCGGCCGCCCTCGATGACGCCCTCGGCCTGGAGGTCAGCCAGGATGTCCTTGAGCGCCAGCCGATCTTCGCCCTTGGCTCCGAACGCCTTGGCGATGTCGCGCTTGCTGGAGCGCGAGGGATTGGCGGCAATGAAGCGAAGAACCTCTTCCCGCGTCAGTCCGGGGCGTGTCCCGATCGCTCTCGCCCGCCGCGCCACGTCTAGTCGCCGTCCCAGGGGGCGGTGTCGGAGGGAGCCGATGCGGTCTTCTTGCCCGCGCTCTTGGAGGCGGCGACCTTCTTCTTCGGCGCGGCTTTCTTCGGCGCGGCCTTGGTCTCGCTCTCCTCGGCGCCGTTCGCCGTCTTGGCCGTCTTCGACTTCGAAGCCGCAGCCTTCTTGGCCTTCGGCTTGCCCTTGCCGGTCTTCTCGGCGCGCTCGTTGAGAAGAGCGATCGCCTCTTCCAGCGTCACGCTGGCGGGCTCCTTGCCGCGCGGCAGCGTGGCGTTGATCTTGCCGACATTGACATAGGGGCCGAACCGGCCGCTGCGCACGGTGATCTCGCCGCCGAAGTCGGGATGTTCGCCCAGCGTCGCGATCGCCGCGGGCTTGGCCCGGCCGCCACCGCGTTCCTTCTTTTCCGCAATCAGGCTGACAGCCCGGTTGAGGCCGACGGTGAAGACGTCGTCGATCGATTCGAGGTTGGCGTAGGTGCCGTCGTGCTGCAGGAAGGGGCCATAGCGGCCGAGTCCCGCGGTGATCGGCTTGCCGCTTTCCGGATGCGTTCCCACCTCGCGCGGCAGGTTGATCAGCCGCAGCGCCTTCTCCAGGTCGATATCGGCCGGCGCCCAACCCTTGGGCAGCGACGAGCGCTTGGCCTCCTTGCCTTCGCCGCGCTGCACATACGGGCCGAAACGGCCCGAGCGCAGCGTCACCGCCTCGCCGGTGTCGGGATCGATGCCCAGCTCCTGCGGGCCGTCGGAGCCGGCGTCGCCATTGTCGTCCGCGGCCAGGCTCGTCCCGAGCTGCCGCGTGTAGTTGCACTCCGGATAGTTGGAGCAGCCGACGAACGCGCCGTAGCGCCCCAGCTTCAGGCTGAGCTGGCCCGCGCCGCACCGCGGACAGGCGCGAGGATCGGTGCCGTCCTCGCGCGGCGGAAAGACGAGGGGCGCGAGTTCCTCGTTGAGCGCGTCGAGAACGTCGGAGACCCGAAGCTCCTTGGTGCCGTCGACATGGCCGGAAAACTCGATCCAGAAATCGCGCAGCACGTCCTTCCAGGACAGTTCTCCGGCGGAGATGCGATCGAGTTTTTCTTCCAGATCGGCGGTGAAGTCGTATTCGACGTAGCGCTCGAAGAAGTTCTGCAGGAAGGCGGTGACGAGGCGTCCCTTCGCTTCCGGCAGCAGCCGGCGCTTTTCTTCGACGATATAATCGCGATCGCGCAGCGTCTGCAGGACGGCGGCATAGGTCGATGGACGGCCGATGCCGAGCTCCTCCATCTTCTTGATGAGAGAGGCTTCCGAATAGCGCGGCGGCGGCTCGGTGAAGTGCTGCGAGGCCTGAATGGCCTTGCGCGCCAACGCCTCGGCCGGGCTCATCGCCGGCAGCCGGGCCGAATCCTCGTCGTCCTCGCCATCGTCCTTGTGGTCGATATAGGCGGCGATGAAGCCGTCGAATCGGACGACCGAACCGGTCGCGCGCAACAGTGCCGTCTTGCCGCTGCCTTCGGCATCGATCTCCACGGTGGTGCGCTCGATGTCGGCCGACGCCATCTGGCTCGCGATGGCGCGCTTCCAGACCAGATCGTAGAGGCGGAGCTGGTCGCGATCGAGAAACCGCTCGACATCCTTCGGAGCCCGTGCGAAGGCGGTGGGGCGAATCGCCTCGTGCGCCTCCTGGGCGTTCTTGGCCTTGGTCGAGTAATGCCGCGGCTTCTCGGGCAGATAGCGTTCGCCGAAGCCGGCGCCGATGGCCTGGCGCGCTTCGGTGATCGCCTCCGGCGCCATCTGCACGCCGTCGGTTCGCATATAGGTGATGAGACCGACCGTCTCGCCGCCGAGCTGGATGCCCTCGTAGAGCTTCTGCGCCACGGACATGGTGCGCGAGGCGGAAAAGCCGAGCTTGGCGGAGGCCGCCTGCTGCAGGGTCGAGGTGGTGAAGGGCGGTCCGGGGTTCCGCTTGGTGGGTTTCGCCTCGACACTCGACACGCGGAAGGCCGCGTTCTCCAGCATCGTGCGGATGGCGGTGGCGTCGTCGCCGTTGTTGATCGACAGACGCTGCAGCTTCTTGCCGTCGAAGGCGGCGAGATTGGCCGTGAACTCGTCGCCGCGCGGCGTCGCGAGGCGGGCGGCGATCTGCCAGTACTCTTCCGGCTTGAAGCGCTCGATCTCGGCTTCGCGGTCGCAGACCAGACGCAGGGCGACCGACTGGACGCGGCCGGCCGAGCGGGCGCCGGGCAGCTTGCGCCACAGCACCGGCGACAGGGTAAAGCCGACGAGGTAGTCGAGCGCGCGGCGTGCCAGATAGGCGTCGACCAGAGGCTCGTCGATCAGCCGCGGATTTGCCATCGCGTCGGTGACCGCCTGCTTGGTGATGGCGTTGAAGACGACGCGCGAAACCGGCTTCTTGCCGAGCGCTCGCTTCTGCCGCATCACTTCCAGCACATGCCAGGAGATGGCCTCGCCCTCGCGATCCGGGTCGGTGGCGAGAATCAGCGATTCGGATTCCTTCAAGGCCTGGGCGATCTCGCTGAGGCGTTTCTGGGAAGGCTTGGCCACCTCCCAGCTCATGGCGAAATCCTCGTCCGGGCGAACCGACCCGTCCTTGGGAGGAAGGTCGCGCACGTGGCCATAGGAGGCGAGAACCTTGTAGTTCTTGCCGAGATATTTGTTGATCGTCTTCGCTTTTGCAGGCGACTCGACGATGACCAGATCCATATGCGGTGGGTCCCAGACCAGTGGTATGCGGAAAGGCTGATACGTTCGACGGCCGGTGCCGGCAGGTAGCTGCCGTCGACCGCAAGCGCTCACATGGACAGTGCGAGCCGGCCGGTCAAGCCCGATCGCCGATCCGAGCGTTTCACGTATTGCAACCAATCATGCAAATATCCTAAATATTGCAACCTTAAGGTTTATGAGGCTATCGCCGATTGCTCATGAGCCTGCGATCGCCGCGAGGAGCCATGCATACCAGTGACTCGGATGAGGACGAAATTGCAAAACTCGAATATGTTCACGATTTGCTCGATGAGCTGAAAAAACTGGTCGGATCTCGTACGTTGCTCGAATTTCTGATCGACATGGCTCGACAGGAGGCGGTCGCGACAGTCCGGCAACTCAACCTGGATGTCTCAAAAAAGGAGTGAGATGCGACCGTCCAAATGCCGTTCGAGCCGGCCCGCGAGGTCGAGTTCGAGCAGCACCAGCTGCGCCAGGGCCGGGCGCAATCCTGATTGTTCCAGGATCTCATCCACCGCCACGGGGGTGACCCCGAGCAGTTCGACGATTCGGCCGCGATCTTCCTCGGCCGGGTCTTCGTCGGCAATCGCCGCTTCGGGTTCGCTGAGGCTCAATTTCGTCTGCATCGACAGGCGGCCGTCGAGAGGGCGCAGCGCCTCGACGACGTCGGCGGCCTCGGTGACGAGGATGCCGCCCTGCTTGAGCAGCTTGTTGGTGCCGCCGGCGCGAGGGTCGAGCGGCGACCCTGGTACGGCGAAGACGAGCCGCCCCATTTCGGCGGCGAGCCGTGCGCTAATAAGCGAACCCGACCGCTGTGCTGCCTCGACGACGACAAGGCCGAGAGCGAGGCCTGCGACGATTCGGTTGCGCCGTGGAAAGTCGGCCGCGCGGGGCTCCCAGCCAAACGGCATTTCGGAGACGAGGCATCCGTCGGCGCTGTCGACGATCTGGCGCATCAACGGCTTGTTTTCGGGCGGGTAAGGGCGATCGAGACCACCGGCCATGACGCCGATCGTGCCCGAGGCGAGGCTGGCTTGATGGGCCGCCGCATCGATGCCGCGGGCGATGCCGGAGACCACGACGAAGCCGGCGCGGCCGAGCTCTTCGGCCAGTATGCGGGTCAGCTTGAGTCCGGCCAGCGAGGCATTGCGCGCGCCGACAATCGCCACCGCGGGCCGGCTCAGCGATCCCGTCGAGCCCATCACGGCGAGCACCGGAGGCGCTTGCTCGAAGCTGCGCAGGATGGCCGGGTAATCGGGCTCGCCGAGGCAGACGAAACGCGCTCCGAGGCGCACCGCCGTCGCCATTTCGGCTTCCGCTGCCTCCAGACTGGCCAGGCGGATGCGCCGCTTGGCACCGCCGCGTGCGGCCAGATCAGGCAGGGCGGCGAGGGCCGCCTCGGCACCGCCGTAGCGGTTGATCAGCATGCGGAAAGTGACGGGGCCGACATTGTCGCAGCGGATCAGTCGCAGCCAAGCCAAGCGCTGGGCATCCGACAGGCGGAGGCTCGCGGATGCGGCCTCCCGGCCGGTCACCCCTTGGCTCTGATCTTGCCCTCCGTGCCGGCGACCAGGCGGCGGATGTTGGCATGATGCCGAACATAAACCAGCACCGTCAGGCAGCCGGCGAGCCAGGCCGCCTCCGTTTGTCCGGACCAGACGAAGAACACCGGCACCAGCAGCGTCGCGGTAAGCGCGGCCAGAGAGGAATAGCGGGTGATGAACGCCACGGCGAGCCAGACGGCGCCGAAGACGACGACGCCCCAAGGCGCAAAGCCGAGCAGCACGCCGATATAGGTGGCCACGCCCTTGCCGCCCTTAAAGCCGAGCCAGACCGGAAACAGGTGCCCGATAAAGGCGCCGAAGCCGGCTGCGGCGGCCGGCCACACGCCCCACTGCCAGGCGATCAGAACCGGCATGGTGCCCTTCAGCACGTCGGCCACGAGCGTCAGGAAGGCCATCAGCTTGTTGCCGGTCCTCAGCGCGTTGGTCGCGCCGATATTGCCGGAGCCGATCTTGCGGATATCGCCGAGCCCGAACGCCTTGGCGAGCAGCAGGCCCGACGGAATCGAACCGAACAGATAGCCGACCACGAGCGCCACGGTCGGAAGGATCCAGCCGCCGGCAAGCTCGGTCATCGGCGGGCCTCGGGGTCGGGCGTGGCAGAGAAAACGGTGCGGCCGGCCACCAGCGTGCGCAGCACCTGACCCTGAAAGCGCGCGTCCTCGAAGGGGGTGTTCTTGGAACGCGAGTGGATCCGGTCGACGGAAAACAGGAAGGGCGCGTCGAGATCGACCAGGATCAGGTCAGCCACCTTGCCCGGCTGCAGCGTGCCGCGATCGATCTGCAGCAATCGGGCGGGCGCCGATGTCATGGCCTCGATCAGCCGCGACAGCGACAGCGACCCTGCGTGATAGAGCCGCAGGGCAGCTGGCAGCAGCGTTTCCAGCCCGATCGCCCCGACCTCGGCTTCCGAGAACGGATGACGCTTGCCGTCGACGTCGTGCGGGTCGTGGGCCGAAACGATGATGTCGATGGTGCCGTCGGCCACCGCCTCGACCATGGCAAGGCGGTCGTCTTCGCTGCGCAGCGGCGGCGACAGGCGAAAGAAGGTGCGGTATTCGCCGACGTCGTTCTCGTTGAGCGTCAGATGATTGATCGAGGTGCCGGCGGTCACCGCGGCGCCGGCGACCTTGGCCCGGCGAATCACCTCGGCCGACGGTCCGACGGATATCTTGGCGGCATGGTAGCGGCAGCCGGTTAGCCGGGCGAGACGCAAATCGCGCTCCAGCGGAATGATCTCGGCCTCGCGCGGCACGCCGGACAGGCCCAGCCACGAGGCCAGAAGGCCCTCGTTCATGACACCCGCGCCGGTCAGCTGCGCATCCTGCGTCTCGTGCATGACCAGCCCGCCGAAGTCGCTGGCATAGGTCATGATCCGCCGGAGCAGCGCCGGGTTGGACAAGGTTTTGCGCCCGTCGGTGAACACGCGGACACCCGTTTCGGTCAAGAGGCCGATTTCCGTCATCTCCTCACCGGCCAGGCCCCTTGTCAGGGCGGCGGCGGGATGGACATTGACCAGTGCGGTCTCGCGGGCGGTGCGCATGACGAATTCCGCCAGCGCGACGCTGTCGATCGCCGGATGCGTGTCCGGCATCATCAGGAGGCTGGTCACGCCGCCGGCTGCAGCTGCGGCACTCGCCGAATGAATGGTCTCGCGATGCTCGCCGCCCGGCTCGCCGATGAAGACCTGGGCGTCGACGAGCCCTGGCAGGACGGCAAGACCCCGCGCGTCGACAATCTCGGCGCCGTCGGGCGCGCCCTGTCCGCGGGCGTCCGTGCCGGACGCGACGATCACGCCGTCCTCGACGATCACCGTCCCGACTTCGTCGAGCCCGCGCGACGGATCGACGATCCGGGCGTTCTCTATGGCAAGCGGGCGAGCGGTTCCGGTCATCGCGCGGCCTCCGAATGGCCGACGAGGGTTTCCATCACGGCCATGCGGACGGCCACCCCCATCTCGACCTGTTCCTCGATCACGCTCTGCGGACCGTCGGCAATGTCAGAGGCGATTTCCACGCCGCGGTTCATCGGCCCCGGGTGCATCACGAGGGCATCCGGTTTGGCGTGACCCAGCTTCGTGGCGTCGAGCCCGTAATAGCGGAAATACTCCCGCACCGAAGGCACGAACGAGCCCTCCATGCGTTCGCGCTGCAGCCGCAGCATCATCACCACGTCGGCGTCGGCCAGCCCGTCCTCCATGCGGCGGAAAACCTCGACCCCCATGGCCGCGATGCCACTCGGCAGCAGCGTCGAGGGGCCGATGGCACGCACGCGGGCACCCAGCGCGTTGAGCAGCAGGATGTTCGAGCGCGCAACCCGGCTATGCAGGATGTCGCCGCAGATCGCGACGGTGAGCCGGGCGATGCGGCCCTTGTGGCGCCGGATCGTCAGCGCGTCGAGCAGCGCCTGAGTGGGGTGCTCGTGCGCGCCGTCGCCGGCGTTGACCACCGAACATCCGACCTTGCGTGCCAGCAGGGCGACGGCGCCGGCCGCATGATGACGCACCACCAGAAGATCCGGCTGCATGGCGTTGAGCGTCATCGCCGTGTCGATCAGTGTCTCGCCCTTCTTGAGAGACGAGTTGCCGACGGACATGTTCATCACGTCGGCGCCGAGCCGCTTGCCGGCGAGCTCGAAGGACGACTGGGTGCGTGTCGACGGTTCGAAGAACAGATTGATCTGGGTCCGCCCCTTGAGTGCCGATTTCTCCTTCTCGAGGGAGCGGGAGACGGCGACCTTGGCAGCGGCGAGATCGAGCAGCGCCTCGATCTCCTGGGGCGACAAATCCGCAATGCCCAGGAGATGGCGATGCCGGAAAGGCGGGAGGGGGGCGGGCGCGCTCATATTGGAACTTGGCTATAGGAGAAACCACAACGGGCGACAAGCACGATCGAAGCTATCCACACCCGACGCGCATTAACCATGAGCCGGGCTTTCGCTTGCGCCGGGTGAACCGGACGACGACATTGCCGTTTAGGATTTCTTAAGCAATCCGAGGACGGGCCGAATGAAACGACTGCCGAGCACCCTTGCTGCCAGTGCGTGGCTGGGCTTTGCCGGCGGTTTCTGCCTGGTCCAGCTGTTGCAGGTGACGGGGTTGGCGGGCCTTTTGCCGTTCTCGCCATCCCCTGCATTCACGGCCATGCTCGCTACGACCGACGGGGCCGCACCGATCCATCGACTCATCAGTCTCGCGTTGTCGCTGGGTTTGTGCGCGTCGCTCGTCTCGGGTCTCGTGCTGCTTCACGGCAAACGTCGAGGCGCCGAGGCCGGCGGAGAGACGGCGGTCGCCCTTGCGTTCGCCGCCTTGTCCGCCATGGCCCTTGCGACCGCGGTGACCGGTCTCCCCATCGGCCCGTTCCAGCATGCAGGGAGCAGCCTGATCACCGCCTTCGTGGTGAGCTTCGCGGCGCTCGGCTTCGACCATCTGGTCTCCGAACCCGACGGCGAGGAGGATTCGGAGGCGTTTCTCGAGGCGATCTCCACGATCGCCGCCGGCATGGCACGCCAGACGCGGCTCTATACGCAGCCTCGCCATGATTGAGAGGACGGTGCCGCGGTGATTCGAAGCCTTCTGATCTTCTGGCTTGCGCCGGTCGGCTTCTTCTGGGGATGGTATTTCCTGTCGCTGAATGACCTCAGCTTCGGCATGTTCTTCTTTTCGCGGGAGCTGCATGACCGGGTGTTTGCGGTCTACGGCGCCATTTTGGGCGTCGAACCCGCTGCGATCCCCGGCATGGTGGCGGATGCCTTGTTCTACGACAGCTTTCTGGTGCTCGGGTTGGTCGCTTTCCGCAAGCGGCGCGCCATCGTCCAATGGATCAAGCAGCGGCGAGGGGCGCAGGATCAGGAGCCCGCGACGCGGGACAATGCGGCGAGCCTGTCCAACGCCCCCTGAAGGATGAAGGAGGCGGCAGCCGAATCGATTCGCTCGCTGCGCTTTTTGCGCGAAACATCCGCCTCGATCATGCCACGCTCGGCCGCGACGGTGGACCACCGTTCGTCCCAAAGGGCGATGGAGCGGTCGGTGAGCCGGACCAGATTGCGGACGAAGGCGCGCGTCGACTGCGCGCGCGGTCCCTCGCTGCCGTCCATGTTGAGGGGCAACCCGATGACGATCGCGCCGCAACGCTCCTGATCGAGAACCGAGAGCAGGGCGGCGGCGTCCTTGGAGAACTTGGTGCGCCGAATCACCGGGCGAGGCGTGGCGAATCGCAAGCCGAGGTCGGACACGGACAGACCGATGGTCTTGGTGCCGAGGTCGAGCCCGGCAATCACCGTTCCTTGCGGCAAGCCGTCCGGCAGCGCTGAAATGTCCACGAGGCTCATCTGCGATCCTTCCGCGCGGGCCGCCTTGACCGATCGGCTCCCGCCCTCACTTAGGCCATAGGCCGTCAGGCACAGCGGGACAAGGAAGGGACAGTCGTCATGCAGATCACCTATTTCGGCCATTCGGCGTTTCGTATCGAGACCGGTGCGTCGGTCATCCTCATCGATCCGTTTCTGAGCGGCAATCCGCACTTCAACGGCAGCGCTCAGGACGCTTCGGCCGGCGTCACCCATATCGTGTTGTCGCACAGCCACTCGGATCACGTCGGCGATACCGTCGACATCGCGTCGAAGACCGGCGCCAAGGTCGTCGGGACCTTCGAACTCGTGACCTGGCTCAAGGGCAAGGGCGTCCCCAATATCGAACCGCTCAACACCGGCGGAACGGTACGGTTCGACGATTTTTCGGTGACGCTCACCCAGGCCTTCCATTCCTCGTCCAACACGGACGACGACGGCAAGCCCGTCTATCTCGGCATGCCGAACGGTCTGGTGCTGCACTTCACCGACGGGCCGACCGTCTACCACATGGGCGACACCGACATCTTTTCCGACATGGCGATCATCGAGGAACTGCACCGGCCGAAGATCGGCATGGTGCCGGTGGGCGACCGGTTGACCATGGGCGGCGCGGTGGCCGCGCTCGCCTGCCGGCGCTACTTCCATTTCGACACGATCGTGCCGCTCCATTGGGGCACCATGCCGATCCTGGACGCCTCTCCGGCCAAGTTCGTGGAGGCGATGGAGGGCGACGCCCACAAGGTGCTGCAGCCGACGATCGGCGAACCCTTCGAGGTGTGAGGCAGCAGACCGCCAGACCTGCCGCGAGCGCAATTGCGCGAGGTCCGGCCGCCCGCTATAGCGGGACGACCCTCGACGAGACCTTAAAGGAGCATCATGTCCGTCGACATTGATACCGTTCGCCGTGTCGCCCGCCTGGCCCGCATCGCGGTCACCGATGCCGAGGCCGAAGCCATGCAGGGCGAGCTCAACGCCATTCTCGGCTTCGTCGAGCAGCTCGACGAGGTCGACGTCGCGGGCGTCGAGCCGATGACCTCGGTGATCCCCACCGAGATGAAGAAGCGCCAGGACGTGGTGACGACCGGAGAAATCGCCGAGGACGTCGTCGCCAATTCGCCTGCCAGCGACGACCATTTCTTCATGGTGCCCAAGGTCGTCGAGTGATGGGCGCGGGCGAGGTCGTCATCACCGTCGAGACGCCGCTTCAGGACGACGTCGCGCTTCTGGTCGCTGAACTCGATGCGGCGATCAGCGCTCAGGCGCCCGGTACGCCCGACGACTTCAACTTTCGCCTGACCGCCGAGGACATGGCGGGCGCCGATACGACCGTCTGGGTCGCCCGGATCGACGGGCAGGCGGTCGGATGCGGCGCGCTTCGCCTGAAATCGGGTGGCGATTACGGCGAGGTCAAGCGCATGTATGTGCGACCGGCCTTTGCCGGTCGCGGTATCGGTGGCCGGATCCTGGCGACGATCGAAGCGGCGGCGCGCGATGCCGGTGCCGGATATCTGATGCTGGAAACCGACGAGAACTATGGCGCGGCCTGTCGCGTCTACCGGCGGGCGGGCTTTCGACCGCGCGGTGCGTTCGGCGAGTATCCCGACAACCCCTATTCGCTTTTTATGGAAAAGCGGCTGGAAGCGCCTCAGCGCCGTTCCGCCGCCCTGGCTTGAAGCAAAACGAGCACGATGACGGATCTGACTTCCCTTACGATCGCCGAGGCGCGGACCAAGCTCCGGGCCAAGGAGTTCAGCGCCCTGGACCTGACCGACGCCTATCTTGCGGCGATCGACCGGGCCAACGAGATGCTCAACGCCTATGTCGTGGTGACGCCGGACCAGGCGCGCACCATGGCCAGGGCGTCCGACGAAAAGCTCGGCAAGGGCGAGGGCGGAGCACTGGAAGGCATCCCGCTCGGCATCAAGGATCTGTTCGCCACCCAGGGCGTGCACACCCAGGCCGCCAGCCACGTGCTCGACGCCTTCAAGCCACCTTACGAATCGACCGTGACGAGCAATCTGTGGGCCGATGGCGCCGTCATGCTCGGCAAGCTCAACATGGACGAGTTCGCCATGGGCTCGTCCAACGAGACGAGCTATTACGGCCCGGTCAAAAGCCCGTGGCGCCGCAAGGGCTCCAATCTTGATCTGGTGCCGGGCGGCTCCTCAGGCGGTTCGGCCTCGGCGGTGGCTGCCCACCTCTGTGCCGGCGCGACGGCGACCGACACGGGCGGCTCGATCCGCCAGCCAGCGGCCTTTACCGGCACGGTCGGCATCAAGCCCACCTATGGCCGCTGCTCGCGCTGGGGCGTCGTCGCCTTCGCCTCCTCTCTCGATCAGGCGGGGCCGATCGCCCGCGACGTGCGTGACGCCGCGATCATGCTCAAGTCGATGGCCTCGGTGGACGACAAGGACACGACCTCGGTCGACCGACCGGTGCCCGACTACGAGGCGGCGATCGGCCGCTCGGTGAAGGGGCTGAAGATCGGCGTGCCGAAGGAGTACCGGGTCGACGGCATGCCGTCCGAGATCGAGGCGCTCTGGCAACAGGGCATCGCCTGGCTGCGCGACGCCGGCGCCGAGATCGTCGACGTGTCGCTGCCGCACACCATGTACGCGCTGCCGGCCTACTACATCGTGGCGCCGGCCGAGGCCTCGTCGAACCTCGCGCGCTACGACGGCGTCCGCTACGGCCTGCGGGTGCCCGGCAAGGACATCATCGACATGTATGAAAAGAGCCGGGCCGCCGGCTTCGGCCGCGAGGTCAAGCGCCGCATCCTGATCGGCACCTACGTGCTGTCGGCGGGCTATTACGACGCCTACTACCTCAAGGCGCAGAAGGTGCGCACGTTGATCAAGCGCGACTTCGAGACGGTGTTCGACAGTGGCGTGGACGCGCTGCTGACGCCGGCGACGCCGTCGGCGGCCTTCGGCATCGCCGATCAGGAGATGAATGCCGATCCGGTGAAAATGTACCTGAACGACATCTTCACCGTGACCGTCAACATGGCCGGCCTGCCGGGCATCGCCGTGCCGGGCGGGCTGTCGGCGGAGGGCACGCCGCTCGGCCTGCAGATCATCGGCCGCCCCTTCGACGAGGAGACGCTGTTTTCGACCGCTCACGTGATCGAGCAGGCGGCCGGCCGCTTCGAGCCGACGCCCTGGTGGTGAACGGACGGGGTATCTGATGAGCGGATCGGACAAACGAGCGCCTGAAGACTGCACCTCGATGGAGGAACTGCGCGCCGAGATCGATCGGGTGGACGACGCGCTGTTCGACCTCTTTGCCGAGCGCATGACCTATATCCACCGCGCTGCCGAGTTGAAGGCGGGCATCGGCCTGCCGGCCAACATTCCGACGCGGGTGGACCAAGTGGTCGAAAACGCCCGGCGCCGGGCCGCCGCCCACGGGCTGGCCCCGGAGCTCTATGGTTCAATCTGGGAAAAGATCGTGGAAGCGGCGATCGCCGAGGAAGAGCGGCGGCTCAATGGGAAGGCGGAGCAATAGCGGCCATGGACGCGGCGGTCGTCGATTCCGGTCCGTCGACGTTTGCGGCGCTCGCGGCCACCATCAAGAGGTTGGCGTTGGGACAGAACCCGGGAGCGCACGCCGCCTTGGCGCGCCAGCGCAGCCAGGCCCGACACTCCCGCTTTCGCGCGCAGACACGGCAATTTTCAGCCGCGTGCCGCAACATCGGGCCACGCATTAGGGACGCCGTTGAATCGGCGCCGACGGTGCGCATCATGCGAGACAAGAGATGAGGGCGACGGCGCAAGCGCCGAAACAGATCGGACAATACCACGGCCTGTTCCTGTCGAGCATTGCGGATCGGCGAACGATAGTCATTTCGCGTCGGCCGCGGCTTGATCAGAATCAAGCCTGTCGTCGACATGATCATCGGTTCGGCCAAGCGATGCGCTCTTCGTGCCAACGACCTTGAACACCCTATTCGTTTCCTCTAGCGATTTTTTTGAATGATCCGCAGCAAGGCGCGCCATGAGCATCGTTGACACCCGTACCCCGGACCCGAAGAGATTCATCGCCGGCGCCACCGGCGATTGGGAGATCATCGTCGGCATGGAGGTCCATGCCCAGGTGATCAGCAAGTCGAAGCTGTTTTCCGGTGCCTCCGCCGAATATGGCGGCGACCCCAACGAGCACGTCTCGCTGGTCGACGCGGCGATGCCCGGCATGCTGCCGGTGATCAACGAGGAATGCGTTCGCCAGGCGGTGCGCACCGGCCTCGGCCTGAAAGCGAAGATCAACCATCGCTCGGTGTTCGACCGCAAGAACTACTTCTATCCCGATCTGCCGCAGGGCTATCAGATCTCCCAGTACAAGGACCCGATCGTCGGCGAGGGCAAGGTCATCGTCTCGGTCGGTCCGGATTCCAAAGGTGAATTCGAGGACGTCGAAGTCGGCATCGAGCGCCTGCATCTGGAGCAGGACGCCGGCAAGTCTCTGCACGACCAGCACGCGACCATGTCCTATGTGGACCTGAACCGCTCGGGCGTGGCGCTGATGGAGATCGTCTCCAAGCCCGATATGCGCTCGGCCGACGAGGCCCGCGCCTTTCTGACCAAACTGCGCACGATCCTGCGCTACCTAGGCACCTGCGACGGCAACATGGACGAGGGCTCGATGCGCGCCGACGTGAACGTGTCGGTTCGGCGTCCGGGCGGCGAGTTCAATACTCGGTGCGAGATCAAGAACGTCAACTCGATTCGCTTCGTCGGTCAGGCGATCGAATCGGAGGCCCGGCGGCAGATCGCGCTGATCGAGGACGGCGGCGCGGTCGATCAGGAAACCCGGCTGTTCGACCCGGCGAAGGGCGAGACGCGGGCGATGCGCTCCAAAGAGGAGGCGCACGACTACCGCTATTTCCCCGATCCGGACCTTCTGCCGCTGGAGTTCGACCAGGCCTTCGTCGATGCGCTGGCCGAGGGCCTGCCGGAACTGCCCGACGAGAAGAAGGCGCGGCTGATGAAGGACGCCGGCCTGTCCGCCTATGACGCCTCGATTCTCGTTTCCGAGAGTGCAGTGGCGGGATTCTTCGAGGAGGTTGCCAAGGGGCGCGACGCCAAGCAGGCGGCGAACTGGGTGATCAACGACCTGCTGGGCGCCTTGAACAAGTCCGGCAAAGGCATTGAGGACACACCGGTTTCAGCCGATCAGCTCGGCGCTATCCTCGATCTCATCCGAGACGGCACGATCTCCGGCAAGATCGCCAAGGATCTGTTCGAGATCGTGTGGACCGAGGGCGGCGATCCCAACGAAATCGTCGAAAGCCGCGGCATGAAGCAGGTGACCGACACCGGTGCCATCGAAAAGGCGGTGGACGAGGTCATCGCCGCCAATCCGGACAAGGTCGAGCAGGCCAAGGCCAAGCCGACGCTGGCCGGCTGGTTCGTCGGACAGGTGATGCGGGCAACCGGCGGCAAGGCCAATCCGCAGGCCGTCAATGCGCTGGTGAAGAGCAAATTGGGTCTTGAATGACGCCAACCATCCGCCCGGCGACTCCTGACGATCTCGAGGCGGTGCGCAGCCTGCTGCGCGAGACGTGGCATGCGACCTACGATGCCATCTATGGCGCCGAAACGGTGGAGCGGCTGACGGGCGAGTGGCATTCGATCGAGGCGATGAAGGGCAGGCTGGCTCGTCCCCGGGCAAGCTTCCTCCTGGCCGAGGATGAAAGCGGTCTTGCCGGCATGGCCTTCGCAGCGCTGGAAGAAGAGGGCATTCTGACGCTCTACCAGCTCTACGTGCGACCCGACGCCCAGCGCCGGGGCATCGGCAGCCGGCTCCTGCGCGCCGTGCATCAGGCGTTTGGAGGCCATTCGCGGGTTCGCGTCGAGGTCGAGCCGGCCAATCGGGGCGCCGTCCGCTTCTACGAGAAGCATGGCTTCGAGCCGCTGGGCATGGTTCGCGGGAGCGCCGACGGCGTCAGCGTGATCGCCATGGAAATGCTGGAATGAGTCCGCAGCGGTGCGCGGTCATTCGGGTGGACATTTCGAGCGGCCCGGCTCATAACGCACGCCGGACCCGAGGAAGAGACCGATGAAACAGTTGCTGATTCAGATCCTCACCTGGTGGAACGGCCAGACGATCGGTACCCGCTTCTTCACCTGGCGCGCCGGACAGCGCGTCGGCGAGGACGAGTTCGGCAACATCTACTATCAGACCAAGGGCGGCGAACGCCGCTGGGTGATCTACAACGGCGAGGCCGAGGCCTCGAAAATCCCGCCGGGCTGGTGGGGCTGGATGCACCATCGCTCGGACCTGGCGCCGCCTCAGGAGAACTACAAGCCGAGGCCGTGGCAGAAGCCGCATATCGAGAATTTGACGGGCACGAGCCGCGCCTACCGGCCCAAGGGCTCTCTGCTCAGTCCCGAGCATCGGCCGCGCGTCACCGGCGACTACGACGCCTGGACGCCCTGACCCGAACGGCCCGCCACAAATCCGACAGGTCTTGATGGTGGGTAGATGGCGCTTCTGCCGACAAACGCCCGTAGAGAGACCGTCGTGACCTTCCCGCGCCTTATCGTGTTCGCCGCCGCCATTGCCGCGCTGGCTTCAACGCCGGCCGCCGCCGAACGGATCGACAACAAGGTCGCGGTCTTCTCCGGCCTGGACAAGATCACCGGGCGGATCATCTCCTTCGACGTCTATATCAACGAGACGGTGCAGTTCGGTGCGCTCCGCGTGACGCCGCGCGCCTGCTATTCGCGTCCGTCGACGGAAACGCCGAAGACCGACACCTTCGTGGAAGTCGACGAGATCACGCTCGACCGCAAGATCCGGCGCATCTTCACCGGCTGGATGTTTGCTGATTCGCCCGGCCTCAACGCCGTCGAACACCCGGTCTACGACGTCTGGCTCAAGGACTGCAAAATGGACTCCGACGTCCCGCCGCCGTCGGCCGGATAGAACGTCGCTTCGCGGGCGATCCCCTGTTCGAGCAGGCCCTGATAGTCGTCGCGCGGAATCTCGACGGCACCGAAGCCTGCCAGATGAGCGGTCAGGAACTGGGTGTCGAGCAGCGTGAAGCCGCCGCGCCGGAGCCGATCCCATAGATAGACGAGGGCGACCTTCGAGGCGTTGGTCTCGCGTGAAAACATGCTTTCGCCGAAGAACACGCTGCCCAGGCTGACCCCATAAAGTCCGCCGACCAAAGCGCCGTCGCGCCAGGCCTCGACCGAATGGGCGTGACCGCGATGGTGGAGCGCGATGTAGAGGTCGCGGATCTCGGCGTTGATCCAGGTCTGCCGACGTCCCGGAGCGGGCTCGGCGCAGGCGTCGATGACGGCAGGAAAGGTCGTGTTGAAGCGAACGTCGAACGGCGTGCGGCGGATCACCTTCCTCAGGCTGCGCGAGACATGGAAGGCGTCGAGGAAAATAACACCACGCTCCACCGGATCGATCCAGTGAAGCCCCGGCTGATCGGCGCTTTCGGCCATCGGGAAGATGCCGCAGGCATAGGCCTTGAGCAGGATCGCAGGGGTGATCCGAAAGCTTTGGTCCGCCGGCCTCGCCATGCCGCCGTCAGTCCGCAGCGCGGGCGTGTGACAGGAAGTGTTCCAGCCAGTGGATGTCGTAGTCGCCGCGGGCGATGTCTTCGTTGTCGATCAACTCGCTGAACAGCGGAATGGTCGTCTTCACACCGTCCACGACGAGTTCGTCGAGCACACGCCGCAGGCGCATCAGGCATTCCTGGCGATCGCGGCCGGCAACGATCAGCTTGCCGATCAGGCTGTCGTAGAAGGGCGGGATCAGATAGCCCTGATAGACGCCCGAGTCGACGCGGACGCCGAGACCGCCCGGCGGGTGGTAATGGGTGATGCGGCCGGGCGAGGGGGCGAACGTCACCGGGTCCTCGGCGTTGATCCGGCATTCGATGGCATGGCCGTGGAAGGTGACCTCGTCCTGGGTCAGGGATAGGCCGTCGCCGGCTGCCACCCGCAGCTGCTCGTGGACAAGGTCGAGCCCGGTGATCGCCTCGGTCACCGGATGCTCGACCTGCAGCCGGGTGTTCATCTCGATGAAGTAGAATTCCCCGTTCTCATAAAGGAACTCGATAGTGCCCGCACCGCGATAGCCCAGCCCGCGCATCGCCTTGGCGCAGATGTCGCCGATCCGCTCGCGCTGCTCGTCGGTGAGCGCCGGCGAACGCGCCTCTTCCCAGACTTTTTGGTGGCGCCGCTGCAGCGAGCAGTCGCGTTCGCCGAGATGGATGGCGTTGCCCTGGCCGTCGCCGAACACCTGGACCTCGATATGGCGCGGCTTTTCCAGGTATTTCTCGATATAAACGGAATCATCGCCGAAGGCCGCTCCGGCCTCGGACTGCGCCGTCTGTATAGCGGTCGGCAGTTCGGCGGCGTTGCGCGCCACCTTCATGCCCCGGCCGCCGCCGCCGGCCGCTGCCTTGATCAGCACCGGATAGCCGATTTCGGCGGCGATACGCGCCGCCTCACGCTCCTCGGTGATCGCTCCGGCCGAGCCCGGCACGACGGGGATCCCCAGTTCCACGGCCGTCTTCTTGGCCTGGATCTTGTCGCCCATCACGCGGATATGTTCGGCGGTCGGGCCGATGAAGGTGATGTTGTGCGCTTCGAGGATCTCGGCAAACCGCGCGTTTTCCGACAGAAAGCCGTAGCCCGGATGCACCGCGTCGGCACCGGTGATCTCGCAGGCGGCCAGGATCTGCGGGATGTTGAGGTAACTGTCGCGCGAGGGCGGCGGGCCGATGCAGACGCTTTCTTCGGCGAGGCGGACATGCATGGCGGTGTTGTCGGCCGTCGAATGCACGGCCACGGTCGAGACGCCCAGCTCCTTGCAGGCCCGCAGGACGCGTAGCGCGATCTCGCCGCGATTGGCGATCAGTACCTTCTTGAACATGGCTACGGCCTTATCCGATGACGACGAGCGTCTCGCCGTATTCCACAGGCTGGGCATTCTCGACGCAGATGCGCTTGATCTTGCCGCCGCGTGGTGCCGGAATCTGGTTCATCGTCTTCATCGCTTCGATGATCAGCAGCGTCTCGCCCTCGGCGACGGTCTGCCCCACCTCCACGAAGGGTTTGGCGCCCGGTGCCGGAGACAGATAGGCCGTTCCGACCATGGGAGAGGGAACCGCACCCGGCTCAGGACCGCTCGCGGCCGCCGGCTGGCTCTTCGCCGCCTCGGCAAGCTCCGGCTGTGCTGCCGCGGGCATGCTCTGCAGCTGCGCCGCCGGGTACATGGCGGGCAGGGCCTCTACCTGGCGGGACAGCCTTATGCGGACCGTACCCTGCTCAATCTCGATCTCCGTGAGACCGGCCTCGTCCAGAATACCGGCCAGCTCGCGAACCAACGACGGATCGACGGTCGTTTCTTTATTGGGCATTGTCTCCCTTCCGGTCACAAAACGCGCCTAAACTAGTCGCCCCGCGCATGCGAGGCGAGCGCCGCGATCGCCAATTCATAGCCGATCGAGCCGAGGCCGCATATCATGCCTGTAACCGCCGGGGCAGTCAGGCTTCGGTGTCTAAATGATTCGCGGGCGTGAATGTTCGACAAGTGGACTTCGACCGCCGGCTTATCGAAGCTGCGAAGCGCATCGTGAAGCGCGACGGAGGTGTGACCGTAGGCGCCGGGATTGAGGACCAGCCCGGCGGCACGGTCGGTTGCTTCCTGGATCCAGTCGACGAGCACGCCTTCATGGTTGGACTGGCGGAATTCCAGCGAAAACCCGTGGTTTTGCGCAGCCTTGGCGCAGCGTGCCTCGATATCCGCCAGCGTCTCCGTGCCGTAGATTTCGGGCTCGCGGCGGCCCAACCGGTTGAGGTTCGGACCGTTGAGGACGAAAATGATCGGAAGCATCGGCGGGTACGACCCTGCGAAGGTTTCGGAAATCGGCGCTGCGAAATTCCGCCGGGGTATAAACTGCAACAGCCTCGGGTGGAAGATGCGCCGGGCGGGGCGCGTCGGACGGGCGACAGCCGATCGTTCGGGCGCTGTGCGCGAAACGACGGCTCGTCGTCCGCTTTGTCTGCGGCGGTGCGGTTCAGCAGGTGGTGCTGTCGCACTGCCTCACATTGGCGATCTTCTGGGCCAGGCTGTGAAAGCCCACGGCGCCCGGCACAATCTCGTCGGCAATGATGTAGGCGGGCGTTCCGTTGATGGCGAGCTGATGGGCGAGCTGCAGGCTCGCGGTCAGCTCGCTGTCGATCTCCGGATCGGCCATCGCGGACTTCAGCCCGGCCTCTTCGATGCCCAGATCGCTGGCCACCTCAAGCGCGCGATCCTCGTCGACGAGACCTTTGGAGCCGAGCAGCTCGCGATGGAAATCGCCGTATTTTTCGGGTGCGATCTTCTGCACGGCGAGACTGACGCGGCTCGCCGCCTGCGACTGTTCGGAGAGTATCGGCAGTTCTCGCAGCACGAAACGCAGCTGCGGATCGCTGTCGAGAAGCGAGTTCATCGCCTCCAGTCCTCGTTTGCAGAAGCCGCAATTGTAGTCAAAGAACTCGACGACGGTGACGTCTCCCTCGGGATTGCCGAGAACGGCGCCGGCCGGGACCGCCGTGAGCTGGTCCGACAGCGCCGTGAGCGCAGTTTTCTGGGCTGCGGCCTGCTGCTCGGCCTGCCGGCTTTCAAGAACCTGAAAGGCCTCCACGAGGACTTCGGGATTCTCGACCAGATAGTCCCGCACGATCGTCTCGATGTCGCGCTTCTGGTCGTCGCTAAAGCCGTCTTCGGCGCGGACTTGGGCCGGCCAGGCGGCGAATAGGGCCGCGGCCGCGGCGATCGGCATGATCAGGCGTTGCACCAGGGTCGTCTCCTCTTGCGACAACAGGGCGGCCGAGCCGGGCCGCTCAATCCTTCTTGTCGGTCTTGGTTTCTATAATATCCTGGGCCTGACGCCAAAGCGGCGATCCGGCCTTGAGCTTTTGCTGGGCCCGGGCGGCGAAGACCTTGGCTTCGGTGAACGAGCCGGCGCGCCAGTACCCTTCTGCGGTCGCCAGTTCGGCGGCGCCGACGTCGCCGATCCGACCATAGGCCATGGCGAGGAAGCGGTAGGCGATCGAATTGTCCGGATCGCTTTGCAGGCCCTTGCGGATCAGCTCGACGGCCTCCTGCATCTTCGCCGGATCGCCGCCGGTGACCAGCGCCTCGCCGATCTCGGCCTGAACGATGCCGGACTGCGATTTGTCGAGGCTTGCGGCCTTGCGGTAGGCGGCCGCCGCTTCGTTGGCGCGACCGGCCTCCATCAGAACCTCGCCGCGCATCTCGTGCAGCCAGGGGTTCTGGGGGTCGAGCCGGATCAGGTCGTCGAACTTTGCAAGCGCTTCGCTGGGCGAACCTCCAAGATGGGTGGCGATCGCGTCGCCATAGCTCGCCGCGAAGCTGTAGGGCTCGCGGGAAAAGGCTCGGCGGACGGCGATCGCTCCGCCCGTATAGGCCGCGATCTTGGCGCGGGCGAAGTCGTGGCGCTGCTGAAGCAGCGGATCGTCCTTCTTGTCGTAATAGGGGCTCTCCTTGGCAGCGGTTTCCAGGAAGGTCAGGCGATCCTGGGGAAGGGGATGCGACGACAGATAGGTGTCGGAGCTGCTGCCGACGAAGAGCCTGTTGCGGACCAGGTTCTCGAAGCTGTCGAGAAGACCCTTGGGCGATTGCTTGGTCTTTTGCAGGTAGGTGAGCGCGGCGCGGTCGGCCGTCGTCTCTTCGCCGCGCTGATAGCGCAGAAGCAGACGATGGGCGAAGTCGGCGCCGCCGGAGTAAAGCCCGGCGCCAGCCCGCGCAATGCCTGATTGTCCGGATGCGGCGCCGGCGGCCGCCACGCCGACGCCGAGCAGCCCGGCGACGATGGCGATGGTCTGCGAGCGCTCGAGCTGCTCGCGCAACTGCTGCTGGTGGCCGCCCGCCAGATGGCCGATCTCATGCGCCAGCACGCCGATCGTCGCGTTGGGGCTTTCCGAATCGAGAATCGTGCCGAGGTTGATGAAGATTCGGCGGCCTGCCACGAAGGCGTTGAACGAGGTGTCGTTGACGAGCACGACCTCGATGCCCGAGCGCGACAGCCCCGCGGCGCCGAGCAGCGGCTTGACATAGTCGGTGATCAGGCTCTCGATCTCGGCGTCGCGGACGATGGGAAGGTTGCGTTTGCCCTGCGCCGCGTGCGAAGTCGTCGGCACGATCGCCAGCGTCAGCGCGACCAGTGACGAGACAAAGCGCATCTTGAAGCGGCGCAACGGACAATTCATGCTGACGGTCCAGACGCTGTGGGTCTTTTCAGAATTCGATCCGCGCTCGATCAGCCGCGGCGGTCGCGGGCGGCAGCGTCGTATCGGCACGCTTTTCCGGCGATTGTGAGGCGCCGGTGCATCGACGGTCCGCGCTTGATCTACCCTTGCGGCATCGGGACAATCAAGAGTCGGCGCGATCGAGGAGTTTCGATTTGAATGAATCCCGTTGGATGAAGGCATCGCTGCGCTCGTCTGTCGATCCGTTCCGCGCCATGGACGTCATGGCCAAAGCCAATCAGATGGCGGCCGCCGGCGAACGAGTCATATCGCTGGCCGTGGGCCAACCCGCCGCGCCGGCTCCGAGCCTTGCCATCGGTGCCGCCCGAGCCATGCTGGAGCATGGCAGGATCGCCTATACCGACGCGCTCGGGCGGATGGAACTGCGTGAGCGCATCGCACGCCACTATGGCGAGAGATACGGCCAGTCGATCGGAGCGGAGCGCGTCATGGTGACCACCGGCTCGTCGGCCGGTTTCAATCTGGCCTTCATCGCGGCCTTCGACCCCGGCGATCGCGTCGCCATCGCCGCGCCGGGCTACCCCGCCTATCGCAACATCCTGAAAGCGCTGGGGCTGGAGCCGGTGGAGATCGAGGTCTCGGTCACGGACGGCTACGTGCTCGATGCCGACCGGCTTGCGGCCGAGCATGCGCTGAAGCCGCTGCAAGGCGTGTTGATCGCGAGCCCGTCCAATCCGACGGGAACGGTGACACCCCGCGAGACGCTGCGCGAACTCATCGCCTTTGCCGATCGCGAAGGAATCCGGTTCATCTCCGACGAGATCTATCATGGCCTGGTCTATGGCGAGGCGGAAGCGACGGCGCTGGAGTTTTCCGACAGTCCGATCATCGTCAACTCGTTTTCCAAATACTACTGCATGACGGGCTGGCGCGTCGGCTGGCTGGTGCTGCCGCCGAGCCTGGTGCGCGCGGCCGAGCGGCTCGGCCAGAACCTCTACATCTCGGCGCCGGAGCTGTCGCAGGCGGCTGCGCTCGCCGTCTTCGACGCCACGGACGAGCTTGAGTCGATCAAGGCGGGCTACCGGCAGAACCGCGACCTGATGATGGAACGCCTGCCGCAACTCGGCTTCAGCCAGATCGCGCCGATCGACGGAGCGTTCTATGCCTATGCCGCGATCCCACCCGGGCAGGGGACGGCCAGCGAGTGGTCGGCCCGCCTCCTTGAACAGGCCCATGTCGCCTTGACCATGGGCGTCGACTTCGATCTTCGCCGCGGCGAGGCGTTCGCACGATTGTCGTATGCCTGCAGCCATGCCGAACTGGTCGAGGCGCTCGATCGAATCGCGGCGCAGCTGGCGTAGCGCGCCCTGGGAGGACCAAAGTCGGTCATGGCGATAGCTCTTGCCCCGATTCGAACGCCGCGTCTGGTGCTGCGGGCGCTGGAAAACGTCGATCTCGCGGCCGTCTTCCGCATCCTGTCCTGTCCGATCACCACCCGCGACGTGACGTGGCGCAAGGATTCGATGGATGAAGCCGCCGCTTGGCTCGACCGCCGTATGCGGTGTGAAGCCGCGCACGGCTACAGCATGTGGGCGATGGAGGCGGAAACGGCCGAAATATCAGGGCTGTGCGGATTTTTCAGCAGCCCGGACGGCTGGTTGGAGCTCGGCTATGTCGTTTTTCACGAGCAGCAAGGGCGCGGCCTGGCGTCGGAAGCCGCAAACGCCGCGGTCGCTGCGGCGCAAGCCGCGGGACGCCGCGTATTCGCCACCATCCGACAGAACAATCACGCCTCGATCCGGGTCGCCGAAAAAGCGGGCCTGCAGCGAACCGACGAGCGTGTTGCTGTCCGGCCGGACTTGCTGATGTTTCGCTCTCCGGGCGGCGAGACGCCGAGGCAGAAAATCCCGGACGGCTGACGGCGACGGAGCGTCCGCCGCCTTCGAACAATCGGAAGCCGCGTCAGCGCCCGGGACGCAAAGACAAGGCCTGCAAGGATCGCGCCCTGCAGGCCTTTTTACTTTCAGGCTTTTCTGCCGTTGCTCAGAAGAACCCGCGCCGCGACCACCAGCCGGTCCGCTTCGGCTTCTTGTCCGCGTCATCCTCGCCGGTGCCGGTGAACGTGATCTGCGGCTCGCCCGAGGGGGGCTGCTCGGTGGTCTCTTCCGCCGGAGCGGCCGGGCTTTCATCCTCTTCGGCTGACGCAGGGGCCGACTCGTCAGCCGCGTCTGCCGTCTCGCTCACGGCCGGTTCGATGGCCGGCGCCTCGATCGGTTCGGCCGGAGTGGTATCGGCCGATACGGCGACGTCCGCCGTTTCGGCGGCCGGCGTTGCCTCAGTGTCCGCTACAGCGGCGCTAGCGCCTTCCGAAGGCTCGTCGTCGGGCGATGGGGTCGCCGTCTCGCTCTCGAAGGCACTCTCGGCGACCGGTTCCTGCATCGCGCCGCCTTCCGCATCGTCATCGGAGGCTGCGACAGCGGGCTGGTCGTCCGAGGAGGGGCTTTCGGAGTCGCCCTGTCCATCGCGATTCTTGCGACCACCGCGCCGACCGCGCCGGCGCCGCCGACGGTTGCGGCCGCCCTGGTCGTCGTCCTGGGCGTCGTCGCTGTCGGCGTCGGAGTCCATTTCGTCCTCTGCCGTGTTGCTCGATCCGTCCTCGCTCTCGGACGCCGCGGACCGGTCGTCCTGATCGCGCCGCCGCTTGCTGCGCCGCCGCTTGCGCTTGTTGCGCGAGCCGTTGTCGCCATTGTCGCCGTCGTCGTCCTGCTCGGCGGCGGTGTCGAGCGTCTCGTCCTCGTCGACATCCTCGGCGACCACCGTCTCGGGATGGACATGGCTGGTCACCAGCTCGGACTTCACCGCCTCCGCGCCATGCTCGATGACGACCGACTGGCGGCCGGCGCTGTCGTCGGCCTGGATGATGATCCGCACGCCGTGATGGGCTTCGAGCTCGCCGATCGTGCCGCGCTTTTCGTTCAGGACGTAGAGCGCGGTTTCGGCCGGCACCTTGACCACGAGGTCATGGTCGGAGTGCTTCTGCAGATGCTCCTCGATCGAACGCAGGACGTGCAGCGCCAGCGAGGAATTGGAGCGCACGTAGCCGGCGCCCTCGCAGTGCGGGCAGATCTGGGTGGTCGACTCCAGCACGCTGGCGCGGATGCGCTGGCGGCTCATCTCCATCAGGCCGAAATGCGAGATCCGGCCGAGCTGGATGCGCGCCCGGTCGTCCTTCAGGCAATCCTTCAGCTTCTTCTCGACGGCGCGGTTGTTGCGCTTTTCCTCCATGTCGATGAAGTCGATGACGATCAGGCCGGCGAGATCGCGCAGCCGCAGCTGGCGCGCGACTTCCTCGGCAGCTTCCAGATTGGTCTGGAATGCCGTGTCCTCGATCGAGTGCTCGCGCGTCGAGCGGCCCGAGTTGACGTCGATGGCGACCAGCGCCTCGGTCTGATTGATGATGATGTAGCCGCCCGATTTCAGCGTCACGTGCGGCTGAAGCATGCGGTCGAGCTGGGCTTCGATGCCCTGGCGGGCGAAGATCGGCGTCGCATCGCGATACGGCTGCACCACCTTGGCCTGGCTCGGCATCAGCATCCGCATGAAGTCCTTGGCTTCGCGGTAGCCATCCTCGCCGGCGACCAGGATCTGGTCGATGTCGCGATTGTGGAGGTCGCGGATGGAGCGCTTGATCAGGCTGCCTTCCTCATAGACCAGCGCCGGCGCGGTCGAGGAGAGGGTGACCGTGCGCACCGTTTCCCACAGCCGCATCAGATAGTCGTAGTCGCGCTTGATCTCCGGCTTGGTCCGGTTGGCGCCCGCCGTGCGCAGGATGATCCCCATCCCCTGCGGCACTTTAAGATCGCGCGCCATCTCCTTGAGACGCTTGCGGTCTGCCGGGTTGGTGATCTTGCGCGAGATGCCGCCGCCGCGCGCCGTGTTCGGCATCAGAACCGAGTAGCGGCCGGCGAGCGACAGGTAGGTGGTGAGCGCCGCGCCCTTGTTGCCGCGTTCTTCCTTGACGACCTGCACCAGCAAGATCTGCCGGCGCTTGATCACCTCCTGGATCTTGTACTGGCGACGCGGCTTCGATTGCCGGGTCGGCACCTCCTCCATGGCGTCCTCGGCGCCGACTTCGTCGACCTCCTCGGCCTCGTCGTCGCTGTCCTCGTCGCTATTGGACTTCGCCGTGGATGCGCGGGAGCGCCGGCCGCGGCGGCGACCCGACGGGCGTTCCGCCTCGTCGTCTTCCGACGGCTTGTCAGCCTCTTCGCTGCCGTCGTCGTCGTCCGTCATATCCTGGGAATCGTCGGCTGCGGTCTGCGGCGCGTCGTCGCTCGCTGCTTCGGGCTCGCCGTCCGTGGCGTCCGCCTCGACAGCGGTTTCCGTGGACGCGTCCTCACCCGACTCGTCGGAGTTTACGGCCTCGGCGATCGTCTCCTCGGTCGCTGCCGCGGCTTGCGCCGGCTCCTTCTTGGACGAACGGCGGGATCGCCGGGCGGGCTTGGCCGGCTTGGCTTCCTCCGCGGGCTCGCTGTCCTCGTCCTCCTGGACGCGCGCCAGCTCTTCCTCGATCAGCGCCTGCCGATCGGCCACCGGGATCTGGTAATAGTCCGGATGAATCTCGCTGAACGCCAGAAAACCGTGCCGGTTGCCGCCATAATCGACGAAGGCCGCCTGCAAAGAGGGTTCGACGCGGGTTACCTTGGCGAGATAAATATTGCCTTTGAGCTGCTTCTTATGTTCCGACTCGAAGTCGAATTCTTCAATTCTGTTGCCCTTGACGACGACCACCCGGGTTTCTTCCGGATGGGAAGCGTCGATCAGCATTTTGTTGTTTGCCATGCAGGATGAGCTCCGGGACATATGCTCCCCGGTGCCGGCCGGCCTGGGGCGCCGGTCTGCGGTCGGAGGGAGGCTTGTCCGCAATGGGCGTACCGCTTTCGCTTCGATGCACGACGTCGCGCGGCGGGCCGCCTGCAAGGCCCATTGCCCTGCGAGATACGATCCGACGTTCGATGGTGACTGGCAACACGGTGAACAACCCGTAACGATATGGTGGCCACCCATGGGGCAACCGATGAAAACACGCCGCCGTCCTGCGTTCCAGCGGACGGCACGGCTGAAACTTGCTCGAGGATCGCTCCCGCGAACGCAAGAAATCTTGCAAGAGGCCCGAAGATTGGCGATCCCGTCACAGCGGGCGCCCTCAATCGCGAATCGGAGAACTCCTCCGGCGATCCGAGCGCGTCACCGACAAGAACCGTCTCGGATGAGACACCTCAGCCTCACTTCCGCTTTTATGATGAGCCAAGAGAAGAAACAAGTGCAAAGCGAAACAGCGCCTCGTCTTGGAGACATGAAGCTCCAGTCTCGGGCAAGCGCCGACATTTCTTAAACAAGGACCTCTTGCAGTCGATTCGCGAACGAACCGCACGAGCCGATGCCAGACCGCATGACCCATCGAATCATATTTCCCCGCCGTCCGGGCCTGCCGCCGCTGATGGTGGTTCTGATCGCGCTGGCGGCCGCCCTGGTGGCTGCTCGACCTCTGCCGAGCCTGGCCGCGGCGGACGCCACGATCGTCACCGACCTGGCTCTTTCGGCTGAGGACGACGGTTTTACAGGCCGGTTCGCGGTGCAGGGCGATGCGAAGGCGCGGCTCATTCTGATGCGCCATCCCGACCGGATCGCCGTCGACTTTCCCGAGACGCTGTCGGCCGCGGGCGATGCGGCGATGCCCGAGAATCCGCTGGTCGACAAACTGCAGCAGGGGCTCGTTCCGCCGGATCGCTATCGCTTCATCTTCTATCTGAAGCATCCGGTCACCGCCGACCTGAAGCCGGTAGAGGACGATCCGTCGGCCTTGTCGTTGACGCTCACCCCGGCCACCGAGGCGGAATTCCAGGAGGCGTTCGCCCGCCAGACGATCCGGCCGGTGACGTTGGAGGCGGACGACGGCGTGGCCGACGAAGGCCGCCGTTTCACCGTCGTCGTCGATCCGGGCCATGGCGGCATCGACACCGGCGCGATCGGCAAGAAGGACGGAACCCAGGAAAAGGACATCAATCTGGCGTTCGCGCTGGTGCTGCGCGATGCTTTGGAAAAGACCGGCGAAATCGACGCCGTGCTGACGCGCGAGACGGACAAGTTCATTCCCCTGTCCGAACGCGCGGAATTCGGCCGCCGGGCCGGAGCCGACCTCTTCATCTCGGTCCATGCCGATTCGATTCGCTATGCCGATCTTCGAGGCGCGACCGTCTATACGCTGTCGGCCAAGGCATCGGATGCTCTCGCCCGCCAAATCGCGGCCAGCGAGAATGCCGCGGACCGGTTTGCCGGTCCGGAATGGCAGCAGGAGCAGCCCGAGGTGTTCGATATTCTCCTGGACCTCACCCGGCGCGAAACCGAGGCGTTTTCGGAGCGCTTCGCGGACGATCTGGTCGACACGCTGCGCACCCACGACGTGCGGCTCATCAACAATCCCAAGCGGTCCGCCGGATTTCGTGTCCTAAAGGCGCCGGATGTTCCTTCGGTTCTGGTCGAACTCGGCTACCTGTCGAACGACCAGGACGAGAAGCTGCTGGCCTCGGATGAATGGCAGGAAGGCACGGCAGCCGCGATCGCCGATGCGGCGCTGACGTTTCTGGAGCATCGCTCGGCTCTCGCCGACCTTCAGAAGAACTAGACGAAAGACGGTTGTTGCGCTTCGGCCACAGGTGCTAGAGACGGGCGCTGCATCGGGGGCGCAACCACGCCGTTGCCGTATTCCTGAGGCAAAACAGCAATATGTTATTGGGGTCGCGGACTGGTCGCGACCGGTAGACGGAGGGTACGTCCCTCGTCGACACTGCACCGGCGCTTGAATGCGGCTTCGGTTGGAGCGGGCCCGAACGCGGGCGATGTGGATGGAGAGTTCATGATCAGGCTGATCGGATACATCTTCGGGATCGGAACGATCTTCGCACTGATCGCCGCCGCTGGGGTGGCCTGGTACGTCCATGCCCTGACCAAGGAACTTCCCGACTATCAGGTGCTGGCCGAGTACGAGCCGCCGGTGACGACGCGTATCCACGCGTCCGATGGTTCGCTGATGGCGGAATACGCCAAGGAGCGCCGGCTGTTCCTGCCGATCCAGGCGATTCCGACCCGCGTCAAGGACGCCTTCCTGGCGGCCGAGGACAAGAGCTTCTACAGCCATCCGGGCATCGACGTTTTCGGCCTGGCCAGCGCAGTGATGACGAACATCCAGAATCTCGGCACCGATCGCCGGCTGGTAGGCGCGTCCACCATCACCCAGCAGGTCGCCAAGAACTTCCTTCTGACCGCCGACCGGACGATCGACCGGAAGATCAAGGAAGCCGTGCTGTCGCTGAGGATCGAGCAAGCCTACTCCAAGGATCAGATCCTGGAGCTCTACCTCAACGAAATCTTCCTGGGCTTCGGCTCCTATGGCGTGGCGGCGGCGTCGCTCGCTTATTTCGACAAGTCGGTCAACGAGCTGTCCATCGCGGAGGCCGCCTATCTCGCGGCTCTGCCCAAGGCGCCGAACAACTATCATCCGTTCAATCACAGGGATCGGGCGATCGAGCGGCGCAACTGGGTCATCGACCAGATGGCCGAAAACAAGTTCATCACCGCCGATGAGGCCACCGAGGCGAAGGCGCAGCCGTTGGATATCCATCCGCGGCCGTCCGGCACCTATCTGTTCGCCGGCGAATATTTCACCGAGGAGGTACGGCGCGAGATCATCGACCGCTACGGCGTGGATGATCTCTACGAGGGCGGCCTGTCCGTCCGCACGACGCTCGATCCCAACCTTCAGGTGGAGGCGCGCAAGGCGCTCCAGCATGGCCTCATCAAGTTCGACGAGGCGAGGGGATATCGCGGCGCCTACAAGACGGTCGAGGTCGGCACGGATTGGGGCGAGTCGTTCGGCGATATCAAAGGTTTCGCGGACGTGCCGGAGTGGCGCCTCGCCGTGGTGCTGGAGGCCGATCACGGCAGCGCGACCATAGGATTGGAGCCAGAGCGGCAGGTCAGCGGCGAGCTCAGTGACGAGCGCACGCTCGGCAAGATTGCGCTTTCGGATATGAAGTGGGCGCTGCATCTGAACATCGACGGCAACCGCCGCAACGTCGGCGGTGCCGACGACGTGCTTTCGCCCGGCGACGTGGTCTTCGTCGAGAAGAAGGCGGATGGCGACGGCTATCTGCTGCGGCAGCCGCCGAAGGTACAGGGTGCGTTGGTCGCGATGGATCCGCACACCGGGCGGGTGATGGCCATGTCCGGCGGCTTTTCCTTCGATCAGTCGGAATTCAACCGGGCCACGCAGGCCTATCGCCAGCCGGGCTCCTCGTTCAAGCCGTTCGTTTATGCCACAGCGCTTGACAACGGCTACACGCCGGCCTCGGTCATCCTCGACGCGCCGATCTCCATTTCGGATGGCAGGGGAGGCGTTTGGGAACCGTCCAACTACGGCAACGAGGCGCCTGCCGGCCCATCGACCCTGCGCTTCGGCATCGTTCACAGCCGAAATCTTATGACCGTGCGGCTCGCACAGGCGGTGGGTATGGACCTGGTCGCCCAATACGCGGAAAAATTCGGCCTTTACGATCATCTCAAGCCATACTTGCCGATGGCGCTTGGAGCGGGCGAAACGACGGTCCTGAGGATGGTCTCCGCCTATTCGGTGATCGCCAATGGCGGTCGCTCGATCGCGCCCTCATTGATCGACCGTATTCAGGATCGTTACGGAAAGACGATCTACAAGCATGACAATCGCCAATGCGAGGACTGCAACGCGACAGACTGGGAGAACCAGCCTGAGCCGGAACTGGTTGAAAATCGCGAGCAGGTGCTCGATCCGATGACGGCCTATCAGATCACCTCGATGATGGAAGATGTGGTCCAACGGGGTACGGCGACGGTCGTGCGCCAACTCGGCGTCCCGGTCGCCGGCAAGACGGGGACGACCAACGACGAGAAGGATGCCTGGTTCGTCGGCTTCACGCCCAATCTCGTTACAGGCGTCTTCATTGGCTACGATCAGCCCACACCCATGGGGCGGGGCGCGACCGGCGGCGTGTTGGCAGCGCCCGTTTTCCTCGACTTCATGCAAGACGCGGTCAAGGGGGAGCCCGTCGTCGATTTCCAGATGCCGGAGGGCATGACGGTCATGGCTGTCGACCGCACCACCGGCATGGCGGCCAGCGGCAGTGGCTCCAATGTCATCATGGAAGCTTTCAAACCTGGTACCGGCCCGTCGGACACCTACGCCGTCATCGGCGACAGCCCGGTAGGCGAGGGCTTCTCGGCCAGCGTCTCGCAACAGACGCAGGAAGCGATCTCGCAGGGAGCGGGCGGCCTGTTTTAACGGCCGGCCATTCACCGTTCAGAGTCATCACGGTCCGGAAGGCAGCGCCTTTCGGACCGTGTCGTTTGGTCCGGCGCGATCTCGTTCAAGCGTCGCGCGGAGCGTCCGACAAGGTCCGGCCCAGCCGTCCGGCCAGATCCTGGACATACTGCCAGGCCACGCGGCCCGACCGGCTGCCGCGCGTGGTGGCCCATTCCAGCGCCTCGCCTCGGATCTCGGCGAAATCGATCGGCAGGTGGTGGGCGTCGAGATAGCCCTCGACCATGGCGAGGTAGTCGTCCTGGCTGCAGTTGTGAAAACCCAGCCAGAGGCCGAAGCGGTCGGACAGGGAGACCTTTTCCTCGACCGCCTCGTGCGGGTTGATGGCGGTGGAGCGCTCGTTCTCCATCATGTCGCGCGGCAGAAGGTGTCGTCGATTCGAGGTGGCGTAGAACAGCACGTTGTCCGGCCGGCCCTCGACGCCACCTTCCAGCACAGCCTTCAGCGACTTGTAGGACGTGTCATTGCCGTCGAAGGACAGATCGTCGCAGAACAGCAGGAAGCGGTAGGGGGCCTGTCGCACGATCTGCAGCACGGCCGGCAGCTCGGCGATATCCTCGCGATGGATCTCGATCAGCTTGAGAGCCGGCGCGCCGGGATCGCGGCTGTCGTTGACCGCGGCATGAACCGCCTTGACCAGCGACGACTTGCCCATGCCGCGGGCGCCCCACAGGAGCGCATTGTTGGCGGGCAGCCCGCTGGCGAAACGCCGTGTGTTGGCGAGCAGGATCTCGCGACAATGGTCGATCGCCTTGAGCAGGCCGATCTCCACCCGGCTGACGCGCGATACCGGCGCGAGTCTTGCCGGAGGCTCGAATACGAAACAGTCGGCGGCATCGAGATCCGCAGGCGGCGGCGCGGCGGGGACGAGCCGTTCCAGGCTGACCGCGATCCGCTGCAGCGTCTGGTGAAATTGGATCGCTACGTCTCTGTCCATGCCGGTCTCCAGCGGTTGGCGCGCATCGGGAGTCACCGTGCGGCGCCGCTTCTGTTGCATTCACACCCACCGTTCGTATATTCCGCGCACCACGTAAAGGCCCGCGCTGCGGGGTTGTTTTTCAAGGAGTGTTCGATGAATGCTGGCTCGGGGGCGGAAGCCTTCTCGATGATCATCCCCTTCGTGCTGGTCTTCGTGATCATGTATTTCCTGATCATTCGGCCGCAGCGCACCCAGGTGAAGAAGCGCGAGGAGATGCTGAAGGCGATCCGCCGCGGTGACACGATCGTGACCGGCGGCGGCGTGATCGGCAAGGTGACCAAAGTCCTGGACAATGGCGAACTGGAAGTGCAGATCGCCGAGCAGGTCAAGGTGCGTGTTCTCCAGGGCATGGTGAGCGACGTCCGGGTGAAGGGCGAGCCCGCCGCGGCGAACGCGAAATAGGCGAGCGCCCCGCGCGTTTCTGCCGAATGCACGGCGCGGCGGCCGGTGAGCGGTCGCGCCGACCGACAATGATGAACGACGAACCTGCCGGGCCGGTGGCGCCGGGCGGTCGGTATTTTCGGATCTCCGATGCTTTATTTTTCGCGATGGAAGACCGTCCTCATCTGGCTGACGATCCTCGCCGGTGTGGTGTTGGCGGCGCCGAACCTGTTCACCCGCGAGCAGCTTTCTTCGCTGCCCTCCTGGGTGCCGCAGGATCAGGTGACGCTCGGTCTCGATCTCCAGGGTGGCTCCTACATCCTGTTGGAGGTCGATCGTGCGTCGCTGATCGCGGAACATCTGCAGACGCTGCGTGACGACGCCCGCCAGGCGCTGCGCGATGCGCGCGTCGGATATACCGGACTGGGCACCAGCGGAAATGCCGTGGAGGTCACGCTTCGCGATACGTCCGAAATCGACGCGGCGCGCGAGGCGCTGAGTGCACTGGCGCAGCCGGTCTCGGGCGGTCTGCTGGGCGGCGGCTCGATCACCGAAGTCGAAATCTCGCAGCCGCAATCGGGCACCTTCCGCCTCGGCCTGACCGATCAGGGCATCGACTATCGTGTGTCCTCCGCGGTCGACCAGTCGATCGAGGTGGTGCGGCGGCGCATCGACGAACTCGGCACGACCGAGCCGCAGATCCAGCGCCAGGGCACCGACCGGATCATGGTCCAGGTGCCGGGCCTGCAGGATCCCGCACGCCTGAAGGCGCTGCTGAATCAGACGGCCAAGCTCACCTTCCGGCTCGTCGATCTCACGGTTTCGGGGGACGACGTGGCGCGCGGCGCAACCCGCGTGCCGGCCGATTCCGAACTGCTCTACACGGCCGACGACAACCAGCCGATCGTGGTCAAGCGACAGGTGATGGTGTCGGGCGAGAACCTGACCGACGCTCAGGCCGGATTCAACAGCCAGACCAACGAAGCCGTGGTGAACATCCGCTTCGATACCCGCGGGGCGCAGCGCTTCGGCGCGGTGACACAGCAGAACGTGGGGCGGCCCTTCGCCATCGTGCTCGACAACAAGGTGCTCTCCGCGCCCAACATCCGCGAGCCGATCCTGGGCGGCCAGGCGCAGATTTCCGGCAGTTTCACCACTCAGACGGCCAACGATCTCGCCGTGCTGCTGCGCGCCGGCGCGCTGCCGGCGACGCTCAACATCATCGAAGAGCGGACGGTCGGTCCGGGCCTTGGTGCCGACTCGATCGCTGCCGGCGAGATGGCCGGCATCATCGGCGCCATCCTGGTCGTCGTCTTCATGCTGGCGGCCTACGGCTTCCTCGGCGTCATCGCCAACATCGCACTGATCGCCAACGTGATCCTGCTGATCGCCATCCTCTCGGTGATCGGGGCGACGCTGACGCTGCCGGGCATCGCCGGCATCGTGCTCACCATCGGCATGGCGGTCGATTCCAACGTGCTGATCTACGAGCGCATCCGCGAGGAGCACCGCAAGGGTCAACCGATGATCCCGGCGATCGCCACCGGCTTCCAGCGGGCCTTGGCGACGATCATAGACGCCAACATCACGACGCTGATCGCTGCGGTGATCCTGTTCTTCCTGGGCTCCGGTCCGGTGCGCGGCTTCGCCGTGACGCTGGCGATCGGTATCGTCACCACGGTGTTCACCGCCTTCACGCTGACGCGCTGGCTGGTGGCCGAGTGGGTGCGCCGCCGCCGGCCGAAGGAACTGCCGCGTCAGTACGTCCGGCTGGTGCCGGAGGTGACGCGCATTCCCTTCATGAAGGTGCGTTTGCAGTTCTTTGCCGTATCGCTGGTGCTCTGCGCACTGTCCGTCGGCGCGCTGGCCACGGCCGGCCTCAATTTCGGCATCGACTTCACCGGCGGCTCACTGATCGAGGTGCAGGCCAAGCAGGGCGATGCGGACGTCGGCGATATCCGTCAGCGGCTGGGTGAGGTCGGACTGGACGACGTTCAGGTGCAGGAATTCGGCACGCCCGACGAAGCCTTGATTCGAATCGGCGCCCAGGACGGCGGCGGCGACGCGAGCCAGGTCGCCACCGTCAACGCCGCTCAGGATGCCCTGTCGGCGGATTATGATTTCCGGCGCACCGAGGTCGTCGGCCCGACCGTATCCGGCGAACTTGCCTGGGCGGGCACGATCGGCGTTCTCGCCTCGCTGTTCGCGATCCTCGTCTATATCTGGTTCCGCTTCGAGTGGCAGTTCGCCCTCGGCGCGATCATCTGTACCGTCAACGACGTCATCCTGACGCTCGGCTTCCTCGTGCTGACGCAGCTCGAGTTCAATCTGTCGAGCATCGCGGCGATCCTGACCATCGTCGGCTATTCGCTAAACGACACCGTCGTCGTCTACGACCGGGTGCGCGAGAACCTGCGCCGCTACAAGCGGATGCCGCTCGGCCAGCTGCTCGACCTGTCGGACAACGAGATGCTGTCGCGCACGACGCTGACCTCGCTGACCACGCTGCTGGCGCTCGCGGCGCTGTTCTTCTTCGGTGGCGAGGTAATCCGCTCCTTCGTGGCGGCCATGCTCTTCGGTGTCTTCATCGGCACGGGCTCGTCGATCTTCGTGGCGGCACCGGTGCTGATCTTCTTCAAGCTGCGGCCCGTCGACGTCATGCCGCCGGCGGCCGACGACGCACCGGCCGGTGGCGAGGCTGCCGGCGCGGGCAAGGCATAGGCGGCCGGCCGGCTCGATCATGGAGATCCGCGAAGCACACTTTCCGGGACGCGCGCCGATCGATGCCTATGGCAACGGCGGTTTCCGCTTCGCGGAGATGTCGCACCGCGGGTCGCTGCTGTGCCTGCCATCCGGCGTCTACGGATGGGATGCGACGCAGGAGAACCCGTTCTCCGGCGAACGCCTGATGAAGATCTTCGAGGAAGCGGAACAGATCCGGTTTCTGATCTACGGCACCGGCACCGATCTTCGGCGTGTGCCGGCCGCTCTGGCGGACCGGCTGCGGCAGGTGGGCATCTCCTGCGATCCGATGTCGACGGGTGCGGCGGTCAGGACCTTCAACGTGATGCTGGCCGAGAACCGCCCGGTCGCCGCGGCGCTGATCGCCGTCGATTGACGGACGCGCGTCGATCGCGACACCATTGGCCATGAGCATCGACTATCAACCGAGCGAGACGCTGGTTCGCGACGAGGATCCCGACCGTTTCCTGTCGACCTTGTTCGCTCCGCAAGACCGGCGCTCCCATCTCAACGCGCTCTACGCCTTCAACATCGAGACGGCGAAGGTGCGCGAGCGCGTCAGCCAGCCCTTGCCCGGCGAAATCCGGTTGCAATGGTGGCGCGACACGATTGCCGGTGCGCCGGATGGCGCCGGCGAGGCAGGGCAGGGCAATCCGCTGGCGGCGGCGTTGATCGACACGATCCGACGCTTTCATCTGCCACCGGACAGCTTCGACCGCTTCGTCGAGGCCCGAATCTTCGATCTCTATGACGATCCGATGCCGGACCGGCATGCTTTCGAGAGCTATGCCGGAGAAACGGCGGCGTCGTTGATCATGCTCGCGGCGATGGTGCTCGACCGGCAGGCTGCGCCACAGGCTGCGGAAGCCGCCGGCCACGGCGGCGTGGCGCAGGTCGCGGCGGGCGTGCTGCGGCTTCTGCCGCTGCATCGCAGCCGCGGACAGATCTTCATCCCGGCGGATATACTGGAGGCGGCCGGCTGCCAGCCGGAGGCCCTGCTCGGCGGCGATCCCGTGGCCGGCGAACGCGCGGTGGCGGCGATGGCCGCCTTCGGGCGCGAGCATCACCGGCGCTTCATCGACGCGTTCGGAGGGCTGCCCAGGAGCCTGCGCCCGGCCTTCCTGCCGGTGCTGATGACGGGCCGTTATCTCGACCGGATCGAGGCGGATGGCGGGACGGTCCTGACAAGGCCGAGCGCGGGGGGCGGCCCCTTCGTCCGGCTCTGGACCTATTGGCGGGCCATGCGCAGGTCTTGAGGCGCGGCGATCGCCTTTATGACACCTGCTACGTACCGAGCCAGGCGGCGAAGTCGGTCAGCGCGCGGTTGGCCAGAGCCTGCTTCTTGGCCACCGCCTTCTCCTTGCCGCGGAAGCGGCGACCCTCGGGGCGCGGCACCTCGACCGGCGGAAACAGGCCGAAATTGACGTTCATCGGCTGGAAGGAACGCTTGCCGCCTTCCTCCTCGGTCGACAGATGGCCGCCGGTGATGTGCGCGAGCAGCGCTCCCATGGCTGTCGTCGCAGGAGGCGGCGCAATCGTCGTGCCGCGCGCCTCGGCGGCGGCGAAACGGCCGGCCAGCAGACCGACGGACGCCGATTCGACATAGCCTTCGCAGCCGGTGATCTGGCCGGCGAACCGCAGCCGGGGCACGGCCTTGAGGCGCAGCGTGCCGTCGAGCAGGTCGGGCGAATTGAGGTAGGTGTTGCGATGCAGCCCCCCCAGGCGCGCGAACTCGGCGTTCTCGAGGCCCGGAATCATCCTGAAGATGCGTGCCTGCTCGCCGTATTTCAGCTTCGTCTGGAAGCCGACCATGTTGTAGAGGGTCCCCAGCGCGTTGTCCTGGCGCAGCTGCACCACGGCATAGGGCTTGACGTCGGGATCGTGCTGGTTGGTCAGGCCCATCGGCTTCATCGGACCGTGCCGCAGCGTCTCCACACCGCGCTCGGCCATGACCTCGATGGGCAGGCAGCCATTGAAATAGGGCGTGCCCTCCCATTCACGGAATTCGGTCTTGTCGCCGTCGATCAGCGCCTGGACGAAGCGTTCGTATTGATCCTTGTCGAGGGGGCAGTTGACGTAGTCCTTGCCGGTGCCGCCTGGGCCGACCTTGTCGTAGCGCGACTGGAACCAGGCCTTGTCGAGATCGATGGTTTCGAAATGGACGATCGGCGCGATGGCGTCGAAAAAGGCGAGCGAGTCGGTGCCGGTCGCCTGGCGCACGGCGTCGGCCAGCGACGCCGATGTCAGCGGTCCGGTGGCGATGATTGTTTGACCCCAGTCCTCGGGGGGCAGGCCCTCGACCTCTTCACGGCGCAGTTCGATCAAGGGATGGGCCTCGATCGCCGCCGTCACCGCACCGGCAAATCCTTCGCGGTCGACCGCCAATGCGCCGCCGGCCGGTACCTGGTGCGCATCGGCCGAGCGCATGACCAGCGAGCCGGCGAGCCGCAGTTCGGCATGCAGCACGCCGACGGCGTTCGACTGAGCATCGTCGGAACGAAAGGAATTGGAGCAGACGAGTTCGGCGAGCGAATCGCTCTTGTGGGCGTCGGTCGCGCGATGCGGCCGCATTTCGTGGAGCACCACCGGCACGCCGGCCTCGGCGATCTGCCACGCCGCTTCGCTGCCGGCGAGGCCGCCGCCGATGATATGGATCGGTTTTGTCATGCCCGCGCTTGTAGCGCATCGCGCGCCGGAAAGAAGGGCGGTGGGCGCGGAAAATCGAGCCAAGGCCGCAGGCGGTTGTGAAAGGGCTGCAGAAACGACAACGCCTGCCGGGGGAGGACCGGCAGGCGCTGCTTGAATGTCTGCGGTGGGAGGAGAATCCGCAGACCGGGCTTCGCTTCGGTCCGGGAGGAGGAAAGACCTTGGCGAAGCTTGAACTGAGCGCCTGTCGGGGGAGGATCCGACAGGCGCTTTGGGTGCCCGCGGTGGGAGGAGGATCCACGGGCATTTTCGCAACGGGCCTGGGAGGAGGATGGCCCATGCGAACTCTGAAACTGGGCACCTGT
Organism: Consotaella aegiceratis; assembly: GCF_036541425.1. Lineage (NCBI taxonomy): Bacteria > Pseudomonadati > Pseudomonadota > Alphaproteobacteria > Hyphomicrobiales > Aurantimonadaceae > Consotaella > Consotaella aegiceratis. The sequence goes on along the minus strand of NZ_JAZHFT010000015.1, from coordinate 2,971 downwards.
CGGGGGAGGATCCGACAGGTGCTTTGGATGCCCGCGGTGGGAGGAGGATCCACGGGCGTTTTCGCAACGGGCCTGGGAGGAGGATGGCCCATGCGAACTCTGAAACTGGGCACCTGTCGGGGGAGGATCCGACAGGTGCTTTGGGTACCCCGCGGTGGGAGGAGGATCCGCGGGTGTTTTCGTATTGGCCCGGGAGGAGGTAGGCCGTTACGAATTCCCAACTTGGAGACCTATCGACCGGTGCCGACGGGTCTGAAAGGCGACCTGCGAGGGAGGAGGTTCGCAGGTCAATCGCATCGGCCCGGGAGGAGGTGGGCCTTTGCGAAACGGTAACCGCTTAGCGGCTGGCGCGGCGTGCGACCGACCGGATCTCGGTGCGGGCGATGCCCAGATCGTCGAGATCGCGCTGCGAAAGCCGGTTCAACTCGTTGCAGGTCTCACGATAGCGGCGCCACGAGCTATAAGAACGAAGAAGGTTCATTGTTCCACTCCAGTGTTCAAATCGATTGAATGCCTGAGCACTCATCCTTGTTTGTTGGCAGTAACCTATGCCCGATCCGGCCCCCGTGGTAGCCGGGAAGCCGCATGGCAGCTTTGCGGATCGTGCATTGCAGCGCAGCGCTCAAGATGCAGGCGAATCAATGGCTTGCGCTCGCTGACCGCCAACCGGCGAATGGCCGAAGCCGGTCACGCATCGTTGCGCTTTGAAAGCTTCGGAGAGATTTGCCGCAATCGCGCGGACGTACTGGTATGGCGGAAGGCCGCAGCTTTCGAAGGAATGCCCTTTGAAGGCATGCCGGACGGATGATATAGACCGCCGCGTTTCCCGGCGTTGGCCCGGGGCCGCGCATGCGGGTGTGGTGAAATTGGTAGACACGCAGGATTTAGGTTCCTGTGGCGTAAGCCGTGGGGGTTCAAGTCCCTCCACCCGCACCAGCGCGATCGGGTCATACCGGCCCTCGCAATATACGGGCGTCCACCGCGGCATATAATGCGGCATATAATAATGCCGCCGAGAAGCCCTGTCGGAGGTCGCCTCGGGAGCCGACCACCACTTGTACCTCAGCAGCTCGATCGACCCGCCGGTCGTGCCGCCACCTCGTCGTCCGTCCAGGTCGGACCTTCCGGCACGTCGCCGATCGTGGATCGCGTGGACGGGAAAACGCCGGGGCTGAGTATCATTGGTCCCGCCGTCACGCGGCCGACATCATGATCGCGCCGCGGTCCCGCCTGACCTCTTGCGAGGAGTCACCCCTTGCTCTACAAGGCCCGCCAACCGGGGGAACAGGAGCTCAGTTCCTGTGGCGACAGCTGTGGGGTTCAAGTCCCTCCGTTCGCACCAGGTCGCCTTCTCCTTTCATCATAATCGGGATGCGGTCAGGCAACGCACCCAGGCACTATAAAGAAGTAGGTTGGGAACAATGCAGGTTACGGAAACCAAGGCCGAAGGACTGAAGCGCGAGATCGAGATCGTCGTGCCGGCTTCGGACCTTGAGGAGCGGCTGCAGAAGCGTCTGGACGACGCCAAGGGTCAAGTGCGCTTGAAGGGTTTCCGGCCCGGCAAGGTCCCGATGGCGCATATGCGCAAGATGTACGGCCGCTCCATGATGGCCGAGATCGTCAACCAGATCCTGAACGAGACGCCCCGGTCCGTGATCGCGGAGCGCAACGAGCGCTCGGCCATGCAGCCCGAGATCGGCATGACGGAAGACGAGGCCGAGGCCGAGAAGGTGCTCTCCGGCCAGTCCGACTTCCGCTTTACGCTGTCCTACGAAGCGCTGCCGACCTTCGAATTGAAGGAGACAGACGGCATCGCGGTGGAACGGCCGGTGGTCGAGATCCCCGACGAGGAAGTCGAGGAGCAGGTCAAGCGGATCGCCGAGAACGCTCGCACCTACGAGCCGAAGGAGGGCCCGGCCGAGGAGGGCGACCGCGTCACCATGGATTTCGTCGGCAAGATCGACGGCGAGCCCTTCGAGGGCGGGGCGGCCGAGAATTCGAACCTGGTGCTTGGCTCGGGCCAGTTCATCCCCGGCTTCGAGGACCAGCTCAAGGGCGTCTCCGCCGGCGAGGACAAGACGGTCGAGCTCACCTTCCCGGAAGACTATCCGGCGGAGCATCTGGCCGGCAAGGCGGCCACCTTCGAGGTCAAGGTCAAGGAAGTCGGCAAGCCCAACGATCTGGAGCTCAACGACGATCTCGCCAAGCAGATGGGCATCGAGTCGATCGACCGGCTGCGCCAGGTCGTGCGTGAGCAGATCGAGAGCCAGTACGGCCAGATGACGCGCCAGAAGGTGAAGCGTCAGCTTCTGGACGCACTCGACGAGCAGTACGACTTCGACCTGCCCGAGAAGCTGGTCGAGGCCGAATTCAACAACATCTGGACCCAGGTGACCCGCGAACTCGAGCAGGCGAGCAAGACCTTCGAGGACGAGGACACCACCGAGGAGAAGGCGCGCGAGGAATATCAGCGCCTGGCATCGCGTCGTGTCCGTCTCGGGCTCGTGCTCTCGGCCATCGGCGAGAAGGCCGAGGTCCAGGTGCGCGACGAGGAGATGCAGCGGGCCCTGATGGACCAGGTTCGCCGCTATCCCGGACAGGAACAGCAGATCTACGACTACTTCCGCCAGAACCCGGAGGCGATCGCCAGCCTGCGCGCGCCGATCTATGAGGAGAAGGTCGTCGACCACCTTCTCACGGTGATTTCGGTCACCGACAAGACCGTCAGCAAGGAAGAGCTGATGAAGGAGGACGAAGACGCCGAGACTGCGCTCGCCTCGTAACGGCACTTGCGGCAGAGCGTCGCGGACGATAATGGGGCCGGCTAACCATGCCGGCCTTTTTTTTCATCGAAAAAAACCTCCACCTCTGGTGGAGGAGCAGATGGGTTCGACACCGTATAAAAGAAACCTCCGTGCTTGAGCCACGAAGTGGGCAAGAGCGGAGGTCATAGTGGACGATAACCATCTAT
>NZ_JAZHFT010000149.1:0-680 GCF_036541425.1 Consotaella aegiceratis | reverse complement strand
CGCTCAGGCTGCGACGCGGTTGATGGCGGTGACGAGTTTGACGGGATCGAAGGGCTTGACGATCCATCCCGTTGCGCCGGCGCGGCGTGCGCGGGCCTTTTTCTCGGCATCGCTCTCGGTGGTCAGCACCAGGATCGGGATCGCCCGCTTGGAGCGATCGGCGCGCACCTCCTCGATGAAGGTCAGCCCGTCCATGCGCGGCATGTTCACGTCGGTGATGATGACGTCGGGCAGCGCGCCCTGCAGCACCTCCAGCCCATGCACGCCGTCCTCGGCCTGCACCACGTTGAAGCCCGCCTCCTGCAGCGCGCGCAGAAGCATCTGGCGCATGGTGCGGGAATCGTCGACCGTCAGTATCGTCTTCGTCACTGCAGCTGCCCTTTGTTCAGGAGGGTTTCCACGGACATGCCCAGATGTCCCAGATCGTCTTCGAAGGCCGGAGACGGCTCGCCGAAGGTCAGCTCGACGCCGTCCCCCGCCCAGGCGATCGCCGCCGCCAGCAGAACCTGCAGCCCCTGGCCGCCAACCGCCTCCACCTTCGAGGCGTCCAGCACGACCGGCTTGCCGCGCAGTCCCATCAGCTGCTCCGACAACGGGCCCGCCGCGTTCAGACCAAGCTGCGACGGAAGCTCAACCGTCTCCGCCGATGCCTGCTTCTTTCTTGCCATCAGAACTCTTCC
>NZ_JAZHFT010000148.1:0-702 GCF_036541425.1 Consotaella aegiceratis | reverse complement strand
CCTGCCGAATATCTGTCGCTGATCTCCAACGCCATCCGCATCTCCCTCGTCGCATCTAGTACGAAGGAATCACGGTCGCCGAAGCCACGCAAATCACGCCAGAGTCAGATCATCCGCTCAGCGGTATTACAGCGTCGGTTCGCTGCTTCGTTCGCCTTCGAAGGTCTCGATATAGAGTTCACGTCCGGAGCGGATTTCGGCGTTGCCGGCGCCACAGGAGGGGCACTCCATACGATAGCCCTCGACCTGCCAGATTTGGCCGCATGTGCGGCACAGTGCTTCCACGCCGACCTCGTCGATGTCCAGCCGGGCGCCCTCGGCGGCTGTGCCTTCGGCGAAGAGTTCGAAGCATCCCCGGACCTGGCGAACGTCGAGACCGCGAAGCCGGCCGATCTTGAGCTGGATCGACACGATTCGCCGGATCCCGTTTTCGGCGGCCTTTTGCGACAGGATTCGCATCAGACCTTCGACCACCGCCGTTTCGTGCATTCCCCGCTCCGTCAATTCGCCGACAGCCGCTGGTGTCAACCGTAGAAAACGTCCGTCGCGCACTGTCAAGCAGCCCCTTGGAATCGGCAGGGCTCCGAATCCAAATTACTGAAGGGATGGTGTGAGGAGTTCGGCGAGGTAGTCTGTCGACCATCCTGCGAGTTTACGGCGGGTTTTCAGGGAGTTCTTGTCGGTTGCGCTGCGGATGAGGTT
>NZ_JAZHFT010000147.1:0-711 GCF_036541425.1 Consotaella aegiceratis | reverse complement strand
ATAGATGGTTATCGTCCACTATGACCTCCGCTCTTGCCCACTTCGTGGCTCAAGCACGGAGGTTTCTTTTATACGGTGTCGAACCCATCTGCTCCTCCACCAGAGGTGGAGGTTTTTTTCGATGAAAACAAGCGGGCCCGACCTTCGCCGAGCCCGCCCTCATTCAAGAATGCACCGCGTCAGCGGAGGTCAGTCTTCGTCCTTGACCGCCAGGACCTGGCGACCGCGATACATGCCGGTCTTCAGGTCGATGTGGTGCGGCCGGCGCAGTTCGCCGGAATTCTTGTCCTCGACATAGGTCGGGGCCTTGATGGCGTCCGCCGAGCGGCGCATGCCGCGCTTGGACGGCGTGGTCTTTCTTTTGGGTACGGCCATGTCCTGCTCCGTTGGTCCCGAAGGCGCGCGACCGAGGCGGCGCCGATCCGTTGGTCATCGTCACGTCCGGCAAAGCCGGGCTCGTTCGTTTCCACATCGAACCCGGGCGATCGTCTTCGAGCGATCGCCGACCTGCCGCGAGTTGACGGGATTTCGGGCTGCCCCATAGCAGAGGCGCCGGAGAATGGGAAGGGGCATGGGCAAAATACCCAGGGCTATCGCATTTGGCCGAGGATGGAACGAGCGAAGTCGTTGGACCATCCGGATCGCTTTCGCTTGCGACGGATGGAGATTGAAGGCCTGGCGCGCTTGAGCATGTTGAGGGCGAGCTTTCGC
>NZ_JAZHFT010000146.1:0-810 GCF_036541425.1 Consotaella aegiceratis | reverse complement strand
AAGGCGATGCATGGCCTGTCCGACGAGGCGCTGTGCGATCGCTGGCTGGAGAATCCGTACTTCCAGCTCTTCTGCGGCGAGGAGTTCTTCCGCCATCGACTGCCCTTCGACCGCTCGTCGATGACGCGCTGGCGCCAGCGCATGGGCGAGGACAAGCTGAACGCGCTGCTTCAGGAGAGCCTGGCCACGGCGACGCGCACCGGCGCAGCCAAGCCCGCCGACTTCACCAAGGCGGTGGTGGATACGACCGTGCAGCCCAAGGCGGTGACGTTCCCCACCGATGCCAAGCTGATGCAGCGCTCGCGCGAGCGCCTGGTGCGGCTGGCCAAGCGGCTGGGGATCGAGTTGCGCCAGTCCTATGAGCGGGTCGGCAAGTTCGCCCTGATGAAGCATCAGCGCTATGCCCACGCCAAGCAGTTCAAGCGCGCGGCCAAGGCGCTGCGCACGCTCAAGACCTATCTCGGCCGCGTCATTCGCGACATCGTCAGGAAGAGCAAGGGCGAGCCCGAACTGGAGGCGGCGACGGCTCACGAGCTCATGCTCGCCCGAAGGGTTCATGCCGGCAACCGCAATCTCAACCGCATCAAGGACCAGCCCAGAGACGCCGATCTCAGGGTGTTCAGCCTGCATGCGCCCGAGGTCGAATGCATCGGCAAGGGCAAGGCCCACCGGCCTTACGAGTTCGGCGTCAAGGTCTCCGTCGCCACCACGCTGAAGCGCTCCAAGGGCGGCCAGTTCGTCACCCACGTCCAGGCGCTGCCGGGCAAGCCCTATGACGGGCACACGCTCGCCACCGTCATTCCCGCCATC
>NZ_JAZHFT010000145.1:0-881 GCF_036541425.1 Consotaella aegiceratis | reverse complement strand
ATCGGCATGGCCAATCTCGCCTACAATCTCACCCGCTTCGTCTGGCATCAGGGGCGAGGTGCGCCCGCATGACGGCAAAATCGCCACCGGTCTGAAGTTCCAATGGCGGATGAGCGCCAAGTGCCGCAAAGCCACACCGATCAAGCCCAAATCGGGCCGCCATCACCAATGACGTCTCTTCAATGCCGCCAAAACGTCGGTTCTTCGAGGTGTCCAGTTTTACCGTGTCAATGATCCGTATGGTGAATTTTCAAATTTTTCTAGGTATTCGATTTTACTTGACAAAAAAATTTGGCCACGCCGATACGCCGGACGAGCGCGCCACGGGCCTGGTGAACCGCAATTCGATGCCCGCCGATCATGGCATGCTGTTCGAATTCGGCGAAAGCCGCCCGGTGACCATGTGGATGAAGAATACGCTGATTCCTCTCGACATGCTGTTCATGGACGAAGACGGGAGGGTGACCCGGATCGCCACCAATGCGCGCCCCTTGTCTCTCGCGCTGATCCCCTCGGGCGAGCCGGTGCGTTATGTCCTGGAACTCAACGGTGGATCCGCGGCACGCTATGGCGCCGCCGTGGGCGACCAACTGGTTCATCCGGTCATCCGGGGGGAGTGACGCCCCACCGGCCGCTGCGAGCCGTCCATCTGACGCTGTGCGGCCATCGAGGGATTTGTAAGGCCCTCCTTCTGGATGGAGCGTGAGTGGCGGCAGGCGGGGTAGTCTCTCTCAGTGTCCGATTCAAAACTAAGCAGATGAATTAGCGAGCCTTGCGACGCGGCGAGCGAGGAGTTGGACCGAGGCGAGGAACAGCCATGCATTGGCAGATGCGATGGTCTGCTCGAAGTCCTTGGCAAGCCGTCGATTGCGATTGAGCCA
>NZ_JAZHFT010000144.1:0-913 GCF_036541425.1 Consotaella aegiceratis | reverse complement strand
TGAGTGGTATCAGTGGGTTAGCTTGACAGCCTCGCCGGCCGTTGATTCAGGGGTTTTGCCAAAAACTACCTTGGATCAACGATGTGGACCGATACCACTCGCGCACAGCATGCGCGCACCAGCCTGGCTTTGCCAAGCGATTTGACCGATGCGGAATGGGCGGCGCTTGAGCCATTCCTCCCTCCGCCGTCGGTTGTTGGGCGTCCCCGGAAATGGCCGCTGCGGCGGATCCTTGAGGCGATCCTGTACCTCCTGCGCGGCGGTCTGCCGTGGCGAATGCTGCCTCCCTGCTTTCCGCCAGTCTCGACGGTGCGGCGCTGGTTCTATCTGTGGCGCGACAACAGGCTGTGGCTCACGATCAATCATGCGTTGCTGATGATCTCGCGCGAAGCGGAGGGTCGCGAGGCCTCGCCGAGCGCCGGCGTGATCGATAGCCAGAGTGTGAAAACCACGGAAAGCGGCGGTCCTCGCGGCTATGATGCCGGCAAGAAGGTCAAGGGCCGCAAACGCCACATCCTCACCGACACCCAGGGCAATCTGGTTCACGCCGTGATCCACACCGCCGACATTCAGGATCGAGACGGCGCGCCGCTGGTGCTCGCAGAAATCCTGCACCGCTTCCCCTGGCTGCGCCACATCTTCGCCGATGGCGGCTATGCCGGGGACAAGCTGAAGGATGCCCTGCGCCGGATCGGAAAATGGACCATCGCGATCATCAAACGATCCGATACCGTCAGCGGCTTCGCGGTCCTGCCTCGGCGCTGGGTGGTCGAACGCACCTTTGCGTGGCTCAATCGCAATCGACGGCTTGCCAAGGACTTCGAGCAGACCATCGCATCTGCCAATGCATGGCTGTTCCTCGCCTCGGTCCAACTCCTCGCTCGCCGCGTCGCAAGGCTCGCTAATTCATCTG
>NZ_JAZHFT010000143.1:0-946 GCF_036541425.1 Consotaella aegiceratis | reverse complement strand
AGGCCGGGCGTCCGGCGCCGGCGCACCACGGCGTCCGGCAGGGTTCGCTCGCGGTGCGACCGGATGAATTGCCCGAGCAAACGGCGCTGTTCGTCAGTGGTCATAGGTTTCAATATAATAGGATAAACTGATCTATTGTAACAGGGTGAGACTTCGTCTCTAGTCGGGACGAAGGAGAAACGCCATGACCCGTTCGCACGACACCCTGGTCGAGGATCAGTTCGGCATTCAGGCCGATGCTTATGTCAAAAGCGCCGTCCATGCGGCCGGCGACGATCTCGACACTCTGGAGGCGACGGCCGAGCGCCTGCACCCCGATCGCGCCGTGGACCTCGGCTCGGGGGGCGGCCACGCGGCCTATCGGCTGGCGCGCCACGCCGGCTCGGTCGTCGCCGTCGATCTCTCGGCCACGATGATGGACGCGGTCGGCGCCAAGGCGCGGGATCTCGGCCTGTCGAATGTCGAGACGTGTGTCGCGCCGGCCGAGCGGCTGCCGTTCGAGGACGCTGCGTTCGACTTCATGGGCTGTCGCTTCTCCGCGCACCATTGGCGCGACTTCGAGGGCGGGCTGCGCGAGGCGCGGCGCATCCTGAAACCCGGCGCGACGGCCGTCTTCATCGACGTGGTGTCGCCGGGACGCGCGGTCCTGGACACCCATCTGCAGGCCGTCGAGCTGCTGCGCGACCCCTCGCATGTCCGCAACTACACCGAAGCCGAATGGACGGCCGCGCTCGGCCGCACCGGCTTCCGGGTGCTCGGCACGAAGACGAGACGGCTGCGCATGGACTATGCGTCGTGGGTCGAGCGCATGCGAACCCCCGACGCGCACCGAACGGCGATCCGCTCCCTGCAGCAATGGGCCGCCGCCGCAACGGCCGCCTATTTCGGCATCGAGCCCGACGGCTCGTTTTCGCTCGACACGGTCGAAATCGAAGCCTCCGCCTGC
>NZ_JAZHFT010000142.1:0-947 GCF_036541425.1 Consotaella aegiceratis | reverse complement strand
TTCCAGCGACGGCCGCGCCATCGCCGACATCGACCGCAGATCGAAATCCCCATAGCCATCGACTGTGGCCCGCGGGTTCCTTCCTCGGGGACTTTCGTACGCCTGCCGGCGCCCGAAACTCTTCACGAAAGCTGACTGGCAGCTTCCCAAGGTGGATGTAAGTGAGCGGACATTCAGCTCGGCGCAGGCTCTGCCCTAACCAGACCCTAATGCTATATTCATTACTCCAATGCTGAGCGTCCGCTGTATGACTCAGAATGCCGCTTTGCCGAACTCTTGGTTACCGGGCATCCCACCTGCGCTTCAAAGAAAGCAGTCGAGGATCCGCGTTTAATTTACCATCTGCCTTGCCGATGCGCTCTATGGTGCTATCGATCCCATAGGGCCAAGCAGTCGCATTCTCTGGAAGGATTGCATCCAAAATAGCGAGCGTCTGTTCTGGATAGATGTCAACGATGTTGTCCTTCGACTTTCTGAGGTTCGGTAACATTATCGAGTCGCCTTCCGCCTTACTGAGTAGTGGGAGGACAAGGGCAGCGCGCCTTATAAAGCGATCCTTATCGGAAAAAACAAAATTGCATAGGCGTGCTGATATACGCGGTGTTTTTGCCAATATTTGACGTGGCCAAACGTCCTCAAGCAATACTTCAATTTTCTCTGACCACCTTATTTCTGCCTGTTCTCCTTCATTCTCTGCCCATCGCTCAGCTTGCCATAGGACATGCGATCTAAACTCTTCGTCTGACTTCAGCAGCAGATCGCGCATTTCATCGTTTGAGATGTTAGGTTGCCCGGTCTCAGTGTCCGATTCAAAACTAAGCAGATGAATTAGCGAGCCTTGCGACGCGGCGAGCGAGGAGTTGGACCGAGGCGAGGAACAGCCATGCATTGGCAGATGCGATGGTCTGCTCGAAGTCCTTGGCAAGCCGTCGATTGCGATTGAGCCA
>NZ_JAZHFT010000141.1:0-981 GCF_036541425.1 Consotaella aegiceratis | reverse complement strand
GACGAGGTAGTTGGCGCATTCGTCTGACGAGATCGAAGCGAGAATCTGCGCGATGGCGTCGGAGACGGCTTGGTAGGTCCGTTCTCCAGCCTTGCGCAGCAGATGCTTGAGTTTGGCAAAGAGCTGCTCGATCGGATTGAGGTCGGGCGAGTATTTGGGCAGGAACAGGAGCTTGGCGCCGGCGGCGCGGATCGCCCGGCGCACCGCCTTGCCCTTGTGGCTGCCGAGATTGTCCATGACGACGATGTCACCGGGCTTCAGCGTCGGCACCAGCACCTGCTGGACATAGAGCAGGAAGCGCTCGCCGTTGACCGGGCCGTCGATCAGCCAGGGCGCCTCGACGCGGTCGTGGCGCAAAGCGGCGATGAAGGTGGAGGTCTTCCAGTGGCCGAAGGGGACGCTCGCCTTGAGCCGCTGGCCGCGCGGTCCCCAGCCGCGCAGCGGCGCCATGTTCGTCTTGGTCCAGGTTTCGTCGATGAAGACGAGGCGAGCGGGCTCGATCCGGTCTTGATGCCTCACCCATTGCCCGCGTCGGCGTGCGACGTCGGGACGGTCCTGCTCGCTGGCGACCAGCGTCTTTTTTTATAAGACAGCTTCTCGGCGTGAACGAAGTCCCACACCGTATGATAGTCGACGCCCAGGCCGCGCTCATCCGCCAGTTCCCTGACCAGGCCGCGCAGCGTGAAGGGCTTCTCGTTGCAGCGCCGGCGCAGCCAGTCGGCATGCGTGCCAGCGATCTTCTTCGGCTTGTGGCCGCCCATCTGGCCGGGCTCGGCGCTGCCCGTCTCACGATGGCGCTGCAGCCATTTGACTGCCGTGCTCACCGCCACGCCGAAGCGCTCTGCCGCCTGATGGCGCGACAGACCGCCCTCCAGCACCGCCGAAACCACCCGAGCTCGCAAATCCATCGAATAGGGTCGCGCCATCCGTGCTGGCCTCCAACTCCAGCCCGTATGGTGAATCACATTTCCAGCCCCCAGG
>NZ_JAZHFT010000140.1:0-1072 GCF_036541425.1 Consotaella aegiceratis | reverse complement strand
CCTGCCGAATATCTGTCGCTGATCTCCAACGCCATCCGCATCTCCCTCGTCGCATCTAGTACGAAGGAATCACGGTCGCCGAAGCCACGCAAATCACGCCAGAGTCAGATCATCCGCTCAGCGGTATCACCTCAATTTCGGATCAGACACTAAGGGCGAGAGTCATCGCGAGCTTCAGCTGCGAGATTGCACGATCGCTTAACTTTGCGGTTCGATCTCAACCGGCTGGAGGATTTCCATCGAACCCGACAGCGAATAGGTATTGCACCAGTCATCAACGGCTTATGTCCCTTCAGCCGCCGGTGACAGGTGGCAAGGAGGATGCCAATTCGCCCTTCCCACCGAGGCGGCCACGGAGTGCTCGGCCCTTCAAGCACAGCTCCGTGGTCGCTCTGATTGAGCGATCTGGTTGCATGAATGGCGAAGCGTCTCCAAAATTGCCGCCTCAGAGGGCAGGTTCGGATGCCGAAAATGACCTCGCACCGTAACTGCTGGATCGGACCTATTCTATCCCAACGGTGTCGAACCAGATCGAGACTGGGCTGGCAGGCATTTGAAGCTTGCGCGAAGCGTGTGTTCGCCGTAGTGGCGCCGCGTATGATGATGACAGCCGCAAAGAATCAGCTAAGCTACTGTTATCGAACCATTTATAAGCCAGTCATAGGGTGGGTACCAGGCTGTGAATGATCGAAGCTCAGGTCAAAGCTCTCGTCGAGAAGACGGAGCATCTTGAGGATCGAGAGTTGGTGCATGAAGCGAGAAACCGCCATGCGACCGTCGTCTCTGCGATCCGCGTGTCGGAGAAGCGGGACGGCCTGACGCGCACTGGCGCCAATTCGCATCACCCAATGCAAACAGTCGCCAGCTAACCGATTGACGTTTTGGTTTCGCCGGTTCGCGCGGGCGTCGCTAAGTTCAGCCCCGGGTTTCCCACCGTCACCCTAGTCTTACTGAGTCACAAAGTCGTTGATGGGGGATTCGCGCGTCGCCTGATGATGATAGCCTTCTGATTCACCTTGGCGGAAGAGGATACGATGGGTGAGCGGGAAGACGACAGAGGTTCGGCCTTCGA
>NZ_JAZHFT010000014.1:0-99338 GCF_036541425.1 Consotaella aegiceratis | reverse complement strand
TGGCTCAATCGCAATCGACGGCTTGCCAAGGACTTCGAGCAGACCATCGCATCTGCCAATGCATGGCTGTTCCTCGCCTCGGTCCAACTCCTCGCTCGCCGCGTCGCAAGGCTCGCTAATTCATCTGCTTAGTTTTGAATCGGACACTCAGACTCTCGGGGATGACCACAAATGAAAGGCTCCATCCGCGAGCGCTCGCCCGGCAAATGGGCAATCATCGTCGACCTGCCGGACCCGACCACGGGCAAGCGCCGGCGGAAGTGGCACAGCTTCGAAGGGACGAAGCGCCAGGCGCAGGAGGAGTGCGCGCGTCTGGTCTCCCTTATCCGGCATGGCGGTTATGCTGAGCCGACGAAGACGACGCTGGCGCAGTACCTCGACCGTTGGTTGGACCACGTGAAGACGAGCGTCTCGCCGAAGACGCACGAGCGCTATGCCGAGATTGCCCGCAAGAACATCGTCCCGCTGCTCGGCGAGGTCACGCTGTCGAAGCTGAAAACCGAGCGGATCGACGCGGCCTGGACGAAGGCGCTCGCCAGTGGCCGCCGCAGCGGTAAGGGCGGGCTCTCGCCTCGAACTGTCCACCACATGCGCCGGGTGCTGATCAAGGCGCTCAATCAGGCGGTGACGTGGGAGATGATCGCCAGGAACCCGGCGACCGCCTCGCAACCTCCCAAGGTCGAGCGCAAGGCCATGTCCGCCTATGGCGCCGACACGACGGCCCTGCTGCTCGACGCGGTGCGCCCGACGCGGATCTTCGTCCCGGTGCTGCTGGCGGTCATGTGCGGGCTGCGGCGCGGCGAGGTCGTCGCCCTTCGCTGGCGCAACGTCGACCTCGCGAACAAGACGCTGGCCGTGGTCGAGACCGCCGAGCAGATCAAGGGCGTGGTCCGGCTGAAGGAAACGAAGTCGGGCCTGTCACGCGTCGTCAGCCTGTCGTCGACCGTCGTGGAGGAGCTACGCGCCCACCGCACCCGTCAGGCCGAGGAACAGCTTCGCCTCGGCCTGCGGCCCGACGACGATTCGTTCGTCTATGCGCAGATCGACGGCCAACTCGTGCAGCCGCGCTCGCTGTCGCACGAGTGGACACGGATCACCGCCAAGACCGCCCTGCCCCGCATCCGCTTCCACGACCTTCGCCACAGCCACGCGACGCAGATGCTCGCCGCCGGCGTCCATCCGAAGATCGCCCAGGAACGGCTTGGCCATTCGACGATCGCGATCACCCTTGACCTCTACAGCCACGTCATGCCGGGAATGCAGGCCGACGCCGCCGAGCAGGTTGACGCCATGATCCGCCGGGCTGTAAAGCCTGCGTCGTGAGCATTCGGTAGCAAAATGGTAGCAGCGGCCTTTTCGGGGGCCGCTCGAAAACCGGAAAAGCTAACGAAATCAATGCTTGGATGGGTGGCCGAGCGGTTGAAGGCACCGGTCTTGAAAACCGGCGTGCGTGAGAGCGTACCGTGGGTTCGAATCCCACCCCATCCGCCAGAAGCTCAATTGTCCGACCCGGAGACATAGGTAACAGATCGTCCCTAAGACATGGGTGACAACCTCGTGCTAGACGAGGATTGTCGATGGTCTGCAGGGTTCTCTGTTCCAGGTCGATATATCCCAGATCATAGGTCATGAAGCTGACGAGCCAAATGCCCCCGGATCAAGTCCGGGGCAGGCTCTGTCGACTTCCTTGATGCCGAGCCGCTGTCCCGCCATGACGGTGGAGACGTTGATCTTCTTGCGGTGCATGCAGATGCGCCCGCAGGCGGTGACCATGACGTCTTTGTCGTGGAAGGGATAGATCAGCTCCGGCAGGCCCCGGTAGGGCCGTGACGAGGGCGAGTAGACCTCGCTCGGCGTCTTCATTCCGAGCGCCTCGTGCGGACGCTCGGTGTTGAATTCGCTCTGGAAAGTGTCGAACCGGACCTGCTGCTGCAGGATGTTCATGCCCGGTGGCCGTGTCGCCTCCTTCTTCAACGTCAGATGCATGCGTTCGTGCCGGCCGTTCTGTTGCGGATGGCCCGGTTTGATGCGCTCGATCGCGATGCCGAGGCGCAGCCACCACACCGACAACTTCGAGAGGTTGTAGAGCCCGTTCGGGCTGGCGAAGGGGACGCCGTTGTCGCTCCGGATTCCGATCGGCAGGCCGCGCTCCTGGAACAGGCGCACGAAGGCCTCGATCACCGGGCCCTCGCGGATCGATTCAAGTGCTTCGGCCAGCAGCAGGTAGCGCGAGGCCTGGTCGGTCAGCGTCAGGGGGTAACAATAGCGCCCGTCGCCGAGCTTGAACTCGCCCTTGAAGTCGGCGCACCACAAATCGTTGGGCTTGATCGCTTCCGATAGCGGCGTGCCCATGGCCTTGTTCGCCCGGTTCCTCTGGCGGGCCTGGCTCACAAGGCCATGGCGGTCGAGCACCGCGTGCACCGTCGACTTGGCCGGCACGCGCACGTCCCCGGCGAGCTTCCTGACCAGCATCTCCCGGATCTTGCGGGCGCCCCAGTGCGGCTTGGCCTTCTTGCAATCGACGATCAGCCGCTCGACCGGATCGGGCAACTGGTTGGCGTAGCGCACTGATCGCCGCGAGCGGTCGCTCAGTGCCTCCACGCCCTCGTCTCTGTAGCGGTTGTAGATCTTGTAGCCCGTCTTCCTCGATATGCCGAACTCCCGGCACACATCGCTCATGCCTTCGCCGTCCAAAAGGCGGGCCACAAAACGCAGACGTTCCTCCATCACCGAACTCTCTTTCCACGGCATCAACACCTCCCGCGAAAAGCGGGAAACTGTTACCCATGTGTCCGGTACAAAGCGTCACCTATCTCTCGGGTCGGTCAGTTGTCCGGCCCGGGGGCGCAAGTACAGGGCGCCGCAAAATGGCGGTGCTTGTCGGTGGACGGGGTCAACGGCAGGATCGCCATGTGCCGCGTGGCAGGACGAGAGGAAACATCGCCTGTCGCGCCAGTCTCACAGTTTCATCGGCCCAAAGCGCGTCTCTCGGACGCCCCGTGGATTATGCGGCCTCTCGGTCGTGGAGCGGCTGTCCGCCTCGTGGCATTCCACTGCAATCTGTGCAGCGGGACGCCATGAACGGAAACGATCGACGGCGCGCTGGGCCGCCGGGTCGAGCCGGCGGCATTCCCAGCGTTCTAACGAGATCCCCCGGACTCAGTTGAGCGGGCGAATGTAGTTGGGCAGGCGGTGCGGGACGTTCACGCAGCCATGGAACACGCGGGTTTCGCGCGCGGCATCGCGCTCCGACCACTCGTATTCGATGCCGAGACCGTGGATGATGCTGATGGCGTGCCGATTGTCGCCCGAGGCTTCGGCTGCGAACTGATCCACTGCGATGGTCGAGATCGTTTGGGACATCGGATCGTCCTTTCCTGCTAGAGCCTTGATGAAACCATCATGGCCTCCACAGCTTGCTAGCAGGTGAAGATTTTCTGGACCTATATACAAGTGAGGCTGAAGTATAATAACGCCGATTAAGTATGGATTGGCTTATATTTACGACTTAAGAATATCCTAAGGGCCGAATTGCCTGGTAGAGTAAGCCTTTGGTCTTACTCCGTCAGGCAAAGTGTTAAAGCGGCCAGGCGAACGGAACCGGCAAAGCCGATAGTGCGGGCATCGAAATCGTGGAGACAGCCTGAATCAAAGGTTGCGCGCCGCGCCACGATGGCCGGTCCAGGATGACGATGTCAGAGCGGCTGCAGGTCGCCTTTGGCCCATCCCTCTTTCGTCGCCGCCGCGAAGTCGTCGAAACAACCATCTGCCACGGCCTGGCGAATGCCGGCCATCAGAGCCTGATAATAGGCCAGATTCACCCAGGTCAGCAGCATCGCGCCCAGGATCTCGTTCGACCGCACGAGATGATGCAGATAGGCGCGCGAATAATCGCGCGCCGCCGGGCACGACGAGTCTGCGTCGAGCGGCCGCGGATCCTCGGCATGACGCGCATTCTTCAGGTTGATCTTGCCGAACCGCGTATAGGCGAGACCGTGCCGTCCTGCGCGCGTCGGCATCACGCAATCGAACATGTCGATGCCGCGCCGCACCGATTCCAGCAGGTCGTCGGGCGTGCCCACGCCCATCAGATACCGCGGCTTTTCCCTCGGCAGCACCGGCAGGGTGATGTCGAGCATCTCCAGCATCACGGCCTGCGGCTCTCCGACTGCCAGACCACCGACCGCGTAGCCCTTGAGGCCGAGCGAGGCGAGGCGCTCGGCGGAGCGGACCCTGAGCTCGGGGACGTCGCCCCCCTGCACGATGCCGAACATCGCCTTGCCGGGTTGCTCGCCGAAGGCTTCGGCGCAGCGGTCGGCCCAGCGCAGCGACAGCTCCATGGCGCGTTCGATTTCCACTCGCTCCGCCGGCAGGCGAATGCACTCGTCGAGCTGCATCTGGATGTCGCTGTCGAGTAGGCCCTGGATCTCGATCGAGCGCTCGGGACTCAAGGCATGGACCTGCCCGTCGACATGCGAGCGGAAGGTCACGCCCTTTTCGTCGAGCTTGCGCAGGCCGGCCAGAGACATGATCTGGAAGCCGCCGGAATCCGTCAGGATCGGATATGGCCATCGCGCGAAATCGTGCAGCCCGCCGAGCCTGGCGACGCGTTCGGGTCCCGGCCGCAACATCAGGTGATAGGTGTTGCCGAGAATGATGTCGGAGCCGATCTCGCGCACCTGGTCGAGATACATCGCCTTGACGGTGCCACCGGTGCCCACCGGCATGAAAGCCGGCGTGCGGATGGTGCCGCGTGGCATCGAAATCTCGCCACGCCGGGCGCGGCCGTCCTTGGCAAGCAGCCGGAATTGGAACGTGTCGGTCATCTCGTCAGGACGCCCGCTCCAGGAGCGAGGCGTCGCCATAGGAATAGAAGCGATAGCCGCTCTCGATGGCATGGGCGTAGGCGTCTCGCATCGTCTCCAGCCCACTGAAGGCGGACACCAGCATGAACAGCGTCGAACGCGGCAGGTGAAAGTTAGTGATCAGCAGATCGGCGGTGCGGAACCGATAGCCGGGCGTGATGAAAATGTCGGTCGGCCCCTTGAACGGATGCAGCTGGCCATCCGGATCGGCGGCGCTCTCCAGAAGCCGCAGCGAGGTGGTTCCGACAGCGATGATGCGGCCGCCCTCGGAGCGCGCCGCGTTCAGCCGATCGGCCGTCGTCTCGTCCAGAACGCCGATTTCGGCGTGCATCTTGTGGGCGCTGGTCTCTTCGGCCTTGACCGGAAGGAAGGTGCCGGCGCCGACATGCAGCGTCAGGAAGGCGCGGCCGATGCCTGATGTATCGAGACGCGCAAGCAGGTCGGGCGTGAAATGCAGGCCCGCCGTCGGGGCGGCGACGGCGCCGTTTTCCCGCGCATAGACGGTCTGATAGTCGGCCCTGTCCTGTTCGTCGATATCACGGCGCGCGGCGATATAGGGCGGAAGCGGCACCAGTCCGACAGTGGCCAGGGCCGCGTCGAGATCCGGCCCGCCTCGATCGAAGACGAGCAGCGCATCACCGCCCCCGCCCTTCTCGGCGACCGTCGCCAGAAGACGAGCGCCCTTCCCTTCGAACGCGATGGTCTCGCCAACGGCGAGACGCTTTGCCGGCTTAACGAACGCCTGCCAGCGATCCGGCCCGGCGCGCAAGTGGAGCGTCGCCTCGATCCGGGCGACATGCTCGCCACGCCGGCGTTGGCCGACCAGCCGCGCCGGAATCACCTTGGTATCGTTGAAGACGAGCACGTCTCCGGAGCGCAGCAGGTCCGGCAGTTCGCCCACCACATGGTCGGCCAGGCCGCCGTCCGCCGCAACGGACAGCAGCCGGGCCGCTTCGCGCGGCACCGCCGGACGAAGCGCGATGCGCTCCTCCGGCAGCGCGAAATCGAAGGCATCGACCCGCATGACGCCTAGAGCGCCATGCGTTCAGGTTGAATCGCCATGTCGCTCTATCCTCTTGTTTCGTCGCGTGATGTCGCTCCGAAAAGTCTGCAACTTTTCGGCATCATGCTTTAGAGGTCGGCGGCCACGCGCATGGTGGTGATCGAGTCCGGGTTCTTCACCGGCTCGCCGCGCTTGATCTGGTCGACGACGTCCATGCCTTCGATGACCTCGCCCCAAACCGAATACTGCTTGTCGAGCCACGGCGCGCGATCGAAGCAGATGAAGAACTGCGAATTCGCAGAATTGGGATCGGCCGTGCGCGCCGCGGAGACCGTGCCGCGCTTGTGGGGCTCGGCGGAGAATTCCGCCTTCAGGTCCGGCTTGTCGGAACCGCCCATGCCGGTGCCCGTCGGGTCGCCGGTCTGCGCCATGAAACCGTCGATCACGCGGTGGAAGACGACGCCGTCATAGAACCCTTCGCGGGCCAGTTCCTTGACCCGCGCCACATGCCCCGGCGCGAGGTCGGGCCGCAGCTTGATCGCCACGGTGCCCTTGGTGGTTTCGAGGACGAGGGTGTCTTCGGGGTTTTCGTAGGCCAAGGTGTGTTCCTTTGCTGGATCGGAAAACGAGAAGGTCCGGGCCAGAAGCCCGGACCATGGCATGGCACGCAGATGGACCATCGGCGGCCTGGAAACAAGCCTTCGATGCTCGCGCTATTGCTTGTCGGCCGCCACGTACACCTTGACCATCTTGTCGGGAGCGTCGACCTGTCCGTTGCGGCTGGGGTCGCCCTTCTTGATCTGGTCGACCACGTCCATGCCGGTCTCGACCTCCCCCACCACAGTGTACTGGCCATTCAGGAAATCGCCGTCGGCCAGCATGATGAAGAACTGCGAATTGGCCGAATTGGGATCGCTCGCCCGCGCCATGCCCACGGTGCCGCGCTCGAACGGCTCGTCGGAGAATTCCGCCTTCAGGTCCGGCTTGTCGGAACCGCCCATGCCGGTGCCGGTCGGGTCGCCGGTCTGCGCCATGAAGCCGTCGATCACGCGGTGGAAGACGACGCCGTCGTAGAACCCTTCGCGAGCCAGTTCCTTGATCCGCGCCACGTGGTTCGGCGCGAGGTCAGGCCGCAGTGCGATATCGATTTCGCCGTGGTCGGTGGTGATCACCAGCGTATTTTCGGGATCGGCAGCCGCCGCCGGCTGCGACAGCAGCGCCAGCGCCAAGGCCGCGGTGCCGATGGAAGTCATGAATTTCATTGGGCAGTCCCCGTTGTGAATCGTGTCGTCCCTATTCGTCTACGCGTCGGCGGCCCCTGCGGTGGCCTCGAAGGCCATCATCGATCCGCCGTCGGCCGCCTCCGCGATCTCGCGCGGTGATGCGGCTGCGCTAGAACGAGCCCGCGGTCAGGTTAGATCGCGGTGTCACTCCAGCCTCTGTTTTTCCGCATGATGTGGCCCGAAAAGCCCCCGACTTTTCCTGCCCACATCAGGCTCTATCCGTTGCGCCCGGCATATCTGGCCTTGAGCGCGCTCGCCACGACGGCCGGGACAAAGGACGAGATGTCCCCGCCCATGCTGGCGACCTGGCGGACCAGACTGCCGGTGATCGGACGCCGAGCCGGGCTTGCTGGAAACATGATGGTCGTCAAATCGGGCGCCATGACGGAGTTCATTCCGGCCATCTGCATTTCGTAGTCGAGATCGGTGCCGTCGCGCAGGCCGCGGACGAGGGCGACGGCCCCGACTTGGCGTGCAGCATCCACGGCAAGGCCCTCGAAGGCGATGACCTGAAGGCGATCGTCGACATCGGCGACTTCCTCCGCCGCGGCTTCGCGCATCATCCGGGCGCGTTCCTCGAAGCTGAACAGCGGCGTCTTGCCGTGATGAATTCCGATGGCGCACACGACTCGGTCGAACACAGTAAAGGCCTGTCGAAGCACATCGAGATGGCCGTGCGTCATCGGATCGAACGATCCGGGATAAAGGCCGATACGCTGCATGAAACCCCGCTGCTCTGCCCTCTTTATCGCGCCAGCGCGCTCCTCCTGCCGGCGTCCGCCGTCTCCGTCATGGTGAACCGAAGATGAAGCACTCGCTAGCAGCTCATTCATCTCTGTCAGCCAAGATGGAACTGGATCGAAACATCGACCGTTATCGGATCAACAACGGAGGCCGACAATGTTTGTGTTTGCTCTTTCCCTGACTATGGCAGCGGCTTTGGTTTCGGCCACCGCAATCGCTTTGCACACCGACTTAGAGCAGGCGAGAGCAAAAGCGACGATCCGTAAGCAGCGACTGATGCGATAGAACTCTCGTCATTTCGTGGGCTGATAGGCGGTCTTCTGCGACTCAGCCCACATCCTGTCGTGCACGGAAGCAAAGCCGCTGGTTCACAGCGGCTTTTTTATGGCTTTCGTGTCTCTTCCTGTTGCCCCAGGGTGTGCCGAGCGACCTATTCGTCCGGTCCGTCCGGTCCGTCTGGCCCGTCGGGCTCGATCGATCCGTCAGGGGCGGCATCGCCCTCCGGCATCTCACCGTCCTCCCCCTCGGCCTCCACGTCATCTTCTTCCTGCACCGGAATCCGCTCCACCGAGACGACGCGTTCGTTGTCGCCGGTACGGAAGATCGTGACGCCGCCCGTGGCGCGACCCTTCATGCCGATGCCGTCGACCGGGACACGGATGACTTGGCCGCGATCGGTGACGAGAAGCAGCTGATCCTCCGCCTCGACCGGGAAGCCGGCCACCAGTTGACCGAGCTTGTCGAGCCGGTTGGTGTCGGTCGCGCGAATGCCCTTGCCGCCACGACCGCTGGTGCGGAACTCATATGACGAGGAGCGCTTTCCGTAGCCATACTCGCTGACCGTGAGGATGAACTCCTCGGCGGCACTGAGATAGGCGTAGCGCTCCTGGTCGATCGCGACTTCCTCGAGATTGTCCTCTTCGGTCGTCACAGTTTCGCCGTTCGCGTCCGCCCCCGTATCGCCTTCGACGGCACGGCGCAGCTTGAGGTAGGAGGCGCGTTCCGGCGGCGTGGCATCCACATGGCGCAGGATCGCCATCGAGACGACCGTCTCGCTCTTGTCGAGCGAAATCCCCCGAACGCCGACCGAATTGCGCCCGGCGAAAACGCGCACGTCGGTGACCGGGAAGCGGATGCACTGGCCGTTGGAAGCGGTCAGCAGCACATCGTCGGTTTCCGAGCAGGTCGCCACGGCCAGGATCTCGTCGTCGCTGCCCTCCTCCAGCTTCATCGCGATCTTGCCGTTGCGATTGACCTGGACGAAATCCGACAGCTTGTTGCGCCGCACGGTGCCGCGTGTGGTCGCGAACATCACGTTCAGCGCCTCGGCCGCCTCCGGCTCGTTGGGCAGAGGCAGGATCGAGGTGATGCGCTCGTCCTTTTCCAGCGGCAGCATGTTGACCAGCGCCTTGCCGCGCGACTGCGGATTGGCGAGCGGCAGCCGCCAGACCTTCTCCTTGTAGACGATGCCGCGCGAGGAGAAGAACAGGACCGGCGTGTGGGTGTTGGCCACGAAAAGGCGGGTGACCGAATCCTCGTCGCTGCGGAAGCTCATGCCGGAGCGGCCCTTGCCGCCGCGGCGTTGCGACCGGTAAGTGGCGAGCGGCACACGCTTGATGTAGCCGCCATGACTGACGGTGACCACCATGTCCTCGCGCGGAATGAGGTCCTCGTCCTCGAGATCGGCGGCGCCCTCGGTGAGTTCAGTCCGGCGCGGCGTGGCGAAGGCGTCGCGGACCTCGCCGAGTTCCGTCTTGATGATCTCGCGCACGCGGACGCGCGAGGACAGAATGTCGAGGTAGTCCTTGATCTCCTCGCCGATCTTGTTGAGCTCGTCGCCGATCTCGTCGCGGCCAAGCGCCGTCAGGCGTTGCAGACGCAGGTCGAGGATGGCGCGCGCCTGCTCCTCCGACAGCCGGTAGGTGCCGGCCTCCGAAATGCGATGGCGCGGATCGTCGATCAGGCGGATCAGTGGCGCGACGTCCTTGGCGTCCCACTCGCGCGTCATCAATTGCTCGCGCGCCGTCGCCGGGTCCGGCGCGCGGCGGATCAGGGCGATCACCTCGTCGATGTTGGCAACCGCGATGGCGAGGCCGACGAGCACATGGGCCCGCTCGCGGGCCTTGCGCAGCAGGTACTTGGTGCGCCGGTTCACCACCTCCTCGCGGAAGGCGATGAAGGCCGATAGCATATCCATCAGCGTCATTTGCTCGGGCTTACCGCCGTTCAGCGCCACCATGTTGGCGCCGAACGAGGTCTGCAGCGGCGTGAAGCGATAGAGCTGATTGAGCACCACGTCGGTGCTGGCGTCGCGCTTGAGCTCGACGACCACGCGATAGCCTTCGCGATCGCTCTCGTCGCGGATGTCGGAGATGCCCTCGATGCGCTTGTCGCGCACCAGCTCGGCCATCTTCTCGATCATCGTCGCCTTGTTCACCTGATAGGGGACTTCGGTGATGACGATGGCCTCGCGATCGCCGCGCATCGCCTCCGTATGCACCTTGCCGCGCATCAGGATCGAACCGCGACCGGTGGCGTAGGCCGAGCGGATGCCGGCACGTCCGAGAACGAGCGCCCCGGTCGGGAAGTCCGGCCCGGGAATGATCTCGGTCAGTTCGTCGAGGCCGATCGAGGGATTGTCGATCATCGCCACGCAGCCGTCGATCACCTCGCCGAGATTGTGCGGGGGGATATTGGTCGCCATGCCGACGGCGATGCCGCCGGAGCCGTTGACCAGCAGGTTCGGGAAACGCGCCGGCAGCACCACGGGCTCCAGCTCGCGGCCGTCGTAGTTCTCCTGGAAGTCGACCGTTTCCTTGTCGATGTCGGAGAGCATCGGCTCCGAAACGCGCTGCAGACGGCATTCGGTGTAGCGCATGGCCGCCGGCGGATCGCCGTCGATCGAGCCGAAATTGCCCTGGCCGTTGATCAGCGGCGCCCGCATCGCCCAGTCCTGGGCCATGCGCACCAAGGCATCGTAGATCGAAGCATCGCCGTGGGGATGATATTTACCCATGACTTCGCCGACCACGCCGGCCGACTTGCGGAACGGCCGGTTGAAGGCCAGCCCCATGCCGTGCATCGCATACAGAACGCGGCGGTGAACCGGCTTCAGACCATCGCGGACGTCGGGCAATGCACGACTGACGATTACGCTCATCGCGTAATCGAGATAGGAGCGCTGCATTTCCTCGACGATGGAAATGGATTCGATATCGGAAGGCCGCTCGGGCTGGCCTTCTGGAGTCTTTTCGTCTGCCAAGAGCACTCTCGGATGAATCGATTTTGGTGCAAGCTGTATAGCGCGCCGAACCCACGAATCCAAATCCGCAGGGCTCTCATCAAGGCTATTTTCCTATTTATTCACAATGCCTTACGGGAGGGCAAAAAGAAAATTCCCCGCCGACCTCGCCTGATCCGGCCAGAACCGGGCTTTTGCGGCCGAATCGTCTGGATCGAACGCGGTCTTTGGGCGTCGACAGGCGCTGTCGTTACTCGGATAAGCACGGCTGGTAGCCGTTTCTGCAAACCGCAGCGCTTGCTTCGCCGGCATCCTCGCCCAGATGCCCTAAGGCGCTTCCTGCTAAGCCCGCGATCCCACGATGGAAGGACAGCCATGCCCCGCCACGCCTTCGTCATCGGCGGCACCGGCCAAATTGGCCGCGCCGTTGCCACCGAACTTGCCAGCCGTGGGTGGCGGGTCACTCTGTCGAGCCGAAGCGAACCGTCCGATGCGGACGAACTTGCGTCGCGTGGCATCTCGTCTGTCGCGCTGGATCGCGAAGCGCCAGGCGCTCTCGGCAACGTCCTGGCGGAGGGCACCGACGCCTTGATCGACACCATCGCCTTCACCGAGACTCATGCCGATCAGTTGTTGGAGATCGAGCAGGCTGTCGGCGCTTTCGTCGTCATTTCGTCATCGAGCGTCTATCGGGACGATGCCGGGCGCACCCTGGACGAAGCCCGCGACAACGGGTTTCCGATCTTTCTGGGCCCGATCGACGAAGCCCAGCCAACGGTCGAGCCGGGTCCCGAAACCTATTCGACCCGCAAGGTTGCCTTGGAACGCCGCCTGCTCGATCATGCCCGGCAACCAGTCACGATCCTGCGCCCGGCCGCGATCTACGGGCCGTATTCCACCCATCCGCGCGAATGGTGGTTCGTCAAGCGCATGCTCGACCGGCGTCCGGCCATCCCACTGGCCTATCAGGGGCGAAGCCAATTCCACAGCACGGCGGCGGCAAACATCGCCCGGCTGATCGGTGTCGTGCTCGACGCACCGAAGACGCATATTCTCAACATCGCCGATCCAGAGGCGCCGAGCGTTGCGGAGATCGGAACCGCGATCGCCACGCACCTCGGCTATGAGGGCCGGTTGATGCCGATCGAAACGCCGGAGAGCGGCGGCTCGGTCGGATGGACACCCTGGTCGGTCCCCTCGCCCTTCACGCTCGATACCAGCCGGGCGCTCGCGCTGGGTTACGGCCCCGCGACGATCTATCAGGACGCCGTCGGTCCGACCTGCGATTGGCTGACGGCTCAAGACGGCGCTCGCTGGCGCACGCTCTTCCCGGGCTTGGCGGCCTATCCGTTCGAGCTGTTCGACTACCGCGCCGAGGACGAATTCTTCGCGCTGCGGCGCGTTTGAACGGACGCCGTTCGCCTCTCGGCTCGGCAGACAGTTGGGCTTCGCACCGATCCGACTCGAGCGTTTCGGCGATCGTCCTTGCAGTCCGATGCCGGCCGTTCTAACGCAGCCGGATGTTGCACCTCCTCGTCAACGGCTTCGTGACGCTGTTCGTCATCATCGACCCGCTCGGATTGGTGCCGGTCTTCCTGGCGTTGACGCCCGGCGTACGGGCGGCTCACCGGCGCGCCATCGCATTGCGGGCCTCATTGATCGCCGGCATCATCCTGTCGGTGTTCGCCGTGGCTGGTCTGACCGTGCTCGAGGCGCTCGGCATCACGCTCGGCGCCTTCCGCGTAGCCGGCGGCGTGTTCCTGTTCTGGATCGCCTTCGAACTGGTGTTCGAGAAACGGGGCGAGCGCAAACAAAAGAGCGCGGAGGAAGCCGTCGACGACCCGGAGCACGACATTGCGGCCTTTCCGCTCGCCATCCCGCTGATGGCCGGCCCGGGGGCGATCGCGGCGGTGATTCTCCTGGCCGGTGCGTTGCCGAGCCTCGCGGGCCAATTGGGGCTCATCCTCGTCATCGCCGCGGCCCTTGCCTTGTCCTTTGCTGTCCTGGCGCTTGCCCACACGGTCGAACGCCTGCTCGGACCGACCAGCCGAGCCGTGATCTCCCGCCTCCTCGGGGTCGTGCTGGCCGCCCTCGCCGTCCAGTTCGTGGCCGACGGCGCCAAGGAGCTGATGCGAACCAACGACGGCCTCATCGCATTCCTGCAAAACGATCCGACGTAGACTCGAACAGATCGGAGACCTGAATGGCGCGCTCCCGGCGACACGATGGCGGCAGCAGCAAGACGATCTATGCCGCGATCGCCTCCAATGTGGGGATCGCCATCACCAAGCTGATCGCGGCGTTGTTCACCGGCTCGTCCTCGATGCTCGCGGAGGGCATCCACTCCTTCATCGACACCGCGAACGAGGGTTTTCTGCTGCTCGGACTTCATCGGGCGAAGAAGCCCGCCAACGCCCGCCACCCGTTCGGCTATGGCGTGGAAGTGTACTTCTGGGCCTTCATCGTGGCGATCCTCATCTTCGGGCTAGGTGCAGGGTTTTCGGTGTTCGAGGGCGTCGAAGGCTTGTTGACCGAGGAGCCGTCGGCCATCGAGGCGCCGATCGTCGCGCTGGTCGTTCTCGGCCTTGCCTTCTGTTTCGAAGGCTATTCGTGGAGCGTCGCGTTCCGCGAGTTCCAGAAGCGTCGGAATGGCGAAGGACTGATCGCCGATTTCCGCGACCTGAAAGATCCGTCGGTCTTCGTGGTCCTGTTCGAAGACAGCGCGGCCTGCGTCGGCGTGCTGATCGCGGCGGTGTGCGTCGGCCTGTCCTGGGCGACGGGCAATCCCGTCTTCGACCCGATCGGCTCGATCCTGATCGGCATCCTGCTCGCCGCGACGGCCACTTTCCTGGCGATCGAGGTCAAGGGACTGATCATCGGCGAGGCGGCCTCCAACAAGATCGAGACCGCCGTGCGCCGGGCCATGGAGCGCCATGCCGAGATCATTGCCATCAACGAGTTGCGGACCTTGCACCTCGGGCCGAACGACGTTCTGCTGACCGCCAGCTGCGATTTCAGGGACAACGTGCTCTCGCAGGACGTCGAGGCGGCAGTGAGCGAGCTCGAAGCCGAGGTAAAGGCCAAGTTTCCGATCATCCGGCGGCTCTATATCGAAGTGCAGTCGCGCGAGGCGCATCGGCGGATGGAACTGGCCGAGGCTAACTTGGACTGATGTCGCTCGGCCCTTAGCCGGCCCCCGTCCTCCTCATCAGAGCCGCCTCGGTCGCCTGACTTCGGCCCGAATATGACCAAGATTTAATCCGCGGCGGCCTTTTTGTGCCGGATTTTGGTCACGGTCGTCGCAAAACCTTACACCGTCATCGAGGCGGCCCCGCCCATTCTGCCAGGACCGCTTCCAGCATCTTGCAAATCAGTCGGGAGTGATCCGCATGATCCGCGTTCCGCTTTTGCCCGCGGCGACCCTCGCCGCGGGGATGGTCCTGTTTGCCCAAACGAGCTTTGCTCAGGAGAGTCCCACCAAGCCGATCGGCCTCTGGCTGACGACCGATTTTCCGGAGTTGACCGAGCGCATCGGCGACGCTGTTCGGATCCCGCTAACGCTGACCGACGCCGGAATGCCGCCAGCGCGGGTGGAGTTTGCAGTCGCGGGTTTGCCCGACGGTTGGTCGTGGGAAATCGACGGAGCAGGCAAGCCGGTGATGGCCGCGATGGTCGGCCCGGACGACAGCCGCTCGCTGGACCTCAAGCTGACGGAACCCAAAACCGCCAAGCCGGGAAGCTACGCCTTCACCGTCAGTGCGAAAACCGATGCCGGCCAGACCCTGACGCTGCCGGTCAAGATGACGCTGGCCGAGGCCGAACCCGCCGAGGTCAAGGTCGAGCCGAAGCTTCCCGCACTCGTCGGCACGCCGCGCTCGAACTTCGATTTCGACCTCACCATCACCAATTCGAGCGCCGAGGACGCCACCTTCAACCTCCTGGCTCAGACCCCGCCGGGATTCGAAGCGACCTTCAAGGAGCAATACGGCAGCCAGGAACTGACGAGCCTGCCGATCAAGGCCGGCGAGAACAAGGCGGTCAAGCTCTCCGTCACGCCGCCTAAGACCGTCAACGCCGGCCAATATCCGGTCGCGGTCGCGGCCGCCAACGGGGACATCCAGGGCCAGGCGCAACTCGCCCTCGACATCACCGGACAGCCCACCGTGTCTCTAACCGGGCCGGACGGCCGGCTCTCGGGAAAGGCCGAGGCGGGCCAGGAAGCGACGTTCAATTTCACTGTGAGCAACAGCGGCACGGCCCCGGCCAAGGCGGTGAAGCTCTCGGCCAGCGCGCCGTCCGGCTGGACGGTCGCGTTCGATCCGGCCACCATCGATGCGCTCGCGCCCGAGCAGAACCAGCAGGTCGTGGCGCATGTGACCCCGTCGGACAAGGCGATCGCAGGCGACTACATGGTGACGATGCGCGCCTCCGGCGACGGGACATCCGATAGCGCCGACTTCCGCGTGAGCGTGACCACCTCGACGCTGTGGGGCATCGGTGGGCTCGGCGTGATTGCCGCGGCCGTCGTCGTCCTCGGCTTCTCCGTCACCCGGTATGGCCGGCGATGAGCGCGCCAGTCATCGAGGCCAAGGGCCTCACCAAGCGCTACGGCCGCGTCGTCGCGGTCGACGCGCTGGATCTCACCATCGAGCGCGGTGAGGTGTTCGGCCTGCTCGGCCCGAACGGTGCCGGCAAGACCACCACCATCCTGCTGCTCCTCGGCCTCACTGAGCCCTCGGCGGGGCAGGTTCGCGTGCTCGGCTTCGATCCCTTGCGCGAACCGCTCAAGGTCAAGCGTCGGGTCGGCTATCTGCCGGACTCGGTCGGCTTCTACGACACCATGTCGGCGGAGGAGAACCTGGCCTACACGGCGCGGCTCGCCGGCATCCCCCGTGCCGAAGCGGCTGGCCGCATCGACGAGGCACTGCATCGCGTGCGCCTTGCCGACGTGGCCGGACGCCGGGTCTCGACCTACTCGCACGGCATGCGACAGCGGCTCGGCATCGCCGAGCTTCTGGTCAAGGGCTGCGAGGTGGCCATTCTCGACGAGCCGACGTCGGGGCTGGACCCGCAATCGACGCAGGAGCTGCTCGATCTGATCGGCCGGCTGTCGCGCGAGGGCATGACGATCGTGCTCTCCTCGCATCTGCTGACCATGGTGCAGGCGATCTGTACGCGCGTCGCGCTGTTCCATCGCGGCCGGGTCGGGCTGGTCGGTCGTGTCCCGGACCTGGCCAGCCAGGTTCTCGGCGGCGCCTATGTTGTGGAGGTCGAGGCCGAAGGCTGCGACGTGGCGCAGGCGGCAGCCGCCATTCCCGGCTTTACGCGCGCCGCGGCGCTGCCGTCCGGCCTCGTGCATATCGACGCGAGCCGCGACCTTCGCGGCGATCTGGCAAGAGCCGTGGTCGCGGCGGGCGGCAATCTCAAGCAGCTCTCCATGAGCCGCTCGAGCCTCGACGAAGTCTATGCCAACTACTTTGAACAGGTGGATCATGCAGCGTGAAGGCTCGCCCTTTACGGGGCTTTCCACGGTCGCCCTGAAGGAGGCGGCCGACCACATGACGAGCGCGCGCATGCATCTCGTCATGCTGCTCGTCATCCTGACGGCGATCGGCTCGATCTACGGCGCGATCGGGCAGATCAAGGATATGGTCAGCCAGGATTCGTTCCTCTTCCTGCACCTCTTCACCACGGCCAAGGAGCCCCTGCCCTCGTTCGTGTCCTTCCTGGGCTTCCTGCTGCCCCTGGTCGGCATCGCCTTGGGCTTCGACGCGGTGAACGGCGAATACAGCCGGCGAACGATGAGCCGCATCCTGTCGCAACCGATCTATCGCGATGCACTGCTCGCCGGAAAATTCCTCGGCGGGTTGCTCGTCATCGCGATCTGTCTCGTCACGCTGTGGCTGCTCGTCACCGGCATGGGCATCCTGACATTGGGGCTGCCGCCGTCCGGCGAGGAGATCCTGCGGGGGATTGCCTTCCTGTTCGCCTCGCTCATCTACGCCGGCGTCTGGCTGGCCGTGGCCGTGCTGTTTTCCACGGTCTTCCGGGCACCGGCGACCTCGGCCCTCGCCGCTTTGACGCTCTGGCTTCTGTTCTCGATCTTCTGGGGCATGCTGGCGCCGCTGGTGGCGAGCATCGTCGTACCGGCCGATCCGTTCGATCCGGTCGCGACGCTGCATCTGGTGGAGACTCAGCAGGCGATCGCCCGGATTTCGCCGAACACGCTCTACGGCGAGATCACCACAGCGCTCCTCGACCCGTCGACGCGCTCGCTCGGGATCGTCTTCCTGAACCAGTTGCAGGGGGCGCTGATGGGTTCGCCGCTGCCCTTCGGGCAGAGCGCGCTGCTGATCTGGCCGCAACTCTCCGGCCTCGTGGCGGCGATGATGCTTGTCTACACCATCGCCTACGTCTCGTTTCAGCGGCAGGAAATCCGCACCTGACGAGAGCCGGGATCGGCGGCCGTAGCGCCGCCGATCCCTGCTACATTGCCGCGAGGAAGGCGCGGACCACCCGCGCCGAATTTTCCGACGCCAGGCTGAAGAAGGTGCCCATCTCGTTTTCGCCCTCGCCGCCGCCGGCAAGATCCGACAGGCTGCGGAAGGCGATGAAGGGCACGCCGTTGGCATAGGCGACGTGGGCCACCGCGGCGCTTTCCATGTCGAGCACCTTGGCGCTGAACGTGTCGGACACGTATTGGCGGAAATCGGCATTGTCGACGAAGGCCATGCCCGACACGCCGTTGCCGCCGACGACGATCTTCGGCGCCTGCGTCAGGCAGGCCTTGTCGGCGTTGCAATCCTCGAGTTCGACCGAGCCAGCCACTTGGCGGGCGACGTCCAGCAGCTTCCCGTCGACGGGGAACCAGAAGCGTTCTTCCAGCCCGTCATGGCCGTCGGCGAAGACGCCGACCTTCTGCGGGAACATCATCCCGTAGTTCTGAAAGATCTCCTCGGCATAGCTCGGCAGTTCGTAGCCGTCCGCGGTCTCGCGGGCGAAGACGGCCTCCAGATACTCGGCCCACCGGTCCGCGACGACGACGTCGCCGATCGAGAGCTCCGGATCGACGCCGCCGGCGATGCCCGAAAAGACGATCGAGGAGACGTCGAAATGGTCGAGCGCGAGTTGCGTCGTCATCGCCGCGTTGACCATCGAGACGCCGGAAAGAAACAGGACCACGTCCTGCCCCTCCAGCGTGCCGGTGACGAAGAGGTTGCCGTTGATGGTCTCTTCCTGCGGGTCTTGAACGGCTGCCTTGAGGCTCTGCCATTCCGGCTCGAACGCCGACATCACCGCGATCATCGGCGCATCGGAGGCCTCTTGGGCGAGCGCATCAGGAGCGGAGATCGCGGTCGAGGCCGCCAAAAGCGCGATGGAGAACGTCGTTAAGCGCAAGACAGCCCCCAGCCTGTTGTCTTCCATCACGAGGCCCGGCTCAGAACGGAATTTCGTCGTCGAGGTCGTGCGACGAGCCACCGCCGCCCCCGCCGCCATAGCCACCGCCACCGCGATCGTCCTGGCGATCATACCCGCCGCCGCCGCTCCCGCCGCGGGAGTAGTTTCCGCCTCCGCCTCCGCCACCCGAGCCGCCGCCTTCGCCGCGAGCGTCGAGCATCTGGAGTTCGCCGCGGAAGCGCTGCAGCACCACCTCGGTCGTGTAGCGCTTCTGGCCGGACTGGTCGTCCCAGGAGCGGGTCTGCAGCTGGCCCTCGACATAGACCTTCGAGCCCTTCTTCAGGAACTGCTCGGCCACCTTGGCGAGGTTTTCGTTGAAGATCACCACGTTGTGCCACTCGGTGCGCTCGCGGCGCTCGCCGGACTGGCGGTCGCGCCAGGTTTCGGAGGTGGCGATGCGCATGTTCACCACCATGTCGCCGGAGTTCAGCCGGCGGATTTCCGGATCGGCCCCCAGATTTCCGACCAGGATCACCTTGTTCACGCTGCCAGCCATTCGGTCACACTCCAACTTATCCTTTGCGGGCGATCCGCCCGGTCGCGCCCACCATAGAGCAATGGCGCCCGCCGAACAAAGGCGAGGCGTCGTTCGGCGAGATTTCCACAGGCGCCGTTTGGGCATTGCGGCGCCATCATGTTCGCATTATGTTCCCTACCACGCAAGAGCCGTTGATGAGTCCGTTTCGCTTCGCGGCCCCCTCCCAATCGGCGAACGGATCGTTATCTATGGCATCGGACCGGCCGCGAAATCCCGGCGGCAGCGCCCCTCATCGTTATTTTCTGGCAGGCCATGGCGGAACTGAAGCAGATCTCCATTCGCGGCGCGCGCGAGCACAATTTGAAGAATGTCGATCTCGACCTTCCGCGCGACCGGCTGATCGTCATGACCGGCTTGTCCGGCTCGGGCAAGTCGTCGCTCGCCTTCGACACGATTTATGCGGAAGGCCAGCGGCGCTATGTCGAGAGCCTGTCGGCCTATGCCCGGCAATTCCTGGAGATGATGCAGAAGCCGGACGTCGACCAGATCGACGGGCTGTCTCCGGCGATCTCCATCGAACAGAAGACGACGTCGAAGAACCCGCGTTCGACGGTCGGTACCGTCACGGAGATCTACGACTATCTGCGTCTGCTCTTCGCGCGCGTGGGCGTGCCTTATTCTCCGGCGACCGGCCTGCCGATCGAAAGCCAGACCGTCAGCCAGATGGTCGACCGGGTGCTGGCGCTCGACGAGGGTGCCCGGCTCTATCTGCTGGCGCCGATCGTGCGTGGCCGCAAGGGCGAGTATCGCAAGGAACTGGCGGAGCTCCAGAAAAAGGGCTTCCAGCGCGTGCGCATCGACGGCGAGTTCTACGACATCGCCGACGCGCCTTCGCTCGACAAGAAGCTGAAGCACGATATCGAGGTGGTGGTCGACCGCATCGTGGTGCGTCCGGACCTCGGCGCGCGTCTGGCCGACTCCCTTGAAACGGCGTTGGGACTGGCGGACGGCCTGGCGGTGGCGGAACTGGCCGACGGCCAGGACGAGAACGGCAAGCCGGTTCAAATCATCTTCTCCGAGAAGTTTGCCTGTCCGGTATCGGGTTTCACCATCCCTGAAATCGAGCCGCGCCTGTTTTCCTTCAACAATCCGTTCGGCGCCTGCCCGACCTGCGACGGGCTCGGCTTCCAGCAGGCGATCGATCCGGCGCTCGTGGTGCCGGAGGACAACAGGACGCTGAAGGCCGGCGCCATCGCGCCCTGGGCCAAGTCCTCCTCGCCCTATTACGGCCAGACGCTGGACGCGCTCGGCAAACGCTTCGGCTTCAAGCAGACCGATCGCTGGTGCGATCTGTCGGCGGAAGCGCAGAACGCGATCCTCAACGGCACGGGCCGGGAGAAGATCGAATTCAAGTACAATGACGGCCTGCGCTCCTATTCGACCACCAAGACCTTCGAGGGGGTGGTGCCCAATCTGGCGCGTCGTTGGAAGGAGACGGATTCGGCCTGGGTGCGCGAAGAGATCGATCGCTACATGTCGGAGACGCCCTGCCCGGCCTGCAACGGCTATCGCCTGAAGCCGGAGGCGCTCGCGGTGAAGATCGCCGGGTGCCACGTGGGCGAAGTCACGCAGTTGTCGATCCGCGCCGCCAACGACTGGTTTGCGGCGCTGCCCGAAAAGCTCAATGCCAAGCAGAACGAGATCGCCGCGCGCATCCTGAAGGAGATCCGCGAGCGTCTGCGCTTCTTGAACGATGTCGGCCTCGACTATCTCACCCTGTCGCGATCGTCCGGCACGCTGTCGGGCGGCGAGAGCCAGCGTATCCGCCTGGCCTCGCAGATCGGCTCGGGCTTGACCGGCGTGCTCTACGTGCTCGACGAGCCGTCGATCGGCCTGCACCAGCGCGACAACGAGCGCCTGCTCGAAACGCTGAAGCACCTGCGCGACATCGGCAACACAGTGATCGTCGTCGAGCACGACGAGGACGCGATCCGCACCGCAGACTACGTCGTCGACATCGGTCCGGCCGCCGGCATCCACGGCGGCGAGGTCATCGCCTCGGGCACACCCGCCGAGATCATGGCGCATCCGAAATCGCTGACCGGCCGGTATCTCTCCGGCGCGCTCGGCATCCCGGTGCCGGAAAACCGGCGCAAGCCCAAGAAGGGCAAGGCGCTCAAGGTCGTCGGCGCGCGCGGCAACAACCTCAAGAACGTCTCGGCCGAGATTCCGCTCGGGCTGTTCTCCTGCGTCACCGGCGTGTCGGGCGGCGGCAAGTCCACCTTCCTTATCGAGACGCTGTTCAAGGCGGCGGCGCGGCGCATCTCCAACGCCCGCGACATTCCGGCCGAGCACGACCGCATCGAGGGCCTCGAACACCTGGACAAGGTGATCGACATCGACCAGTCGCCCATCGGCCGCACGCCGCGCTCCAACCCGGCCACCTATACGGGCGCCTTCACACCGATCCGCGACTGGTTCGCCGGCTTACCGGAGGCCAAGGCGCGGGGCTATCAGCCAGGCCGCTTCTCCTTCAACGTGAAGGGCGGGCGCTGCGAGGCCTGCCAGGGCGACGGCGTCATCAAGATCGAGATGCACTTCCTGCCCGATGTCTACGTCACCTGCGATGTCTGCCACGGCAAGCGCTACAATCGCGAGACGCTGGAGGTGACGTTCAAGGAGAAGTCGATCGCCGATGTGCTCGACATGACGGTGGAGGAAGGCGTCGAGTTCTTCGCCGCGGTGCCGGCGGTGCGCGACAAGCTGGCCATGCTCAAGGAGGTCGGCCTCGGCTACGTCAAGGTCGGCCAGCAGGCCACCACACTCTCGGGCGGCGAGGCGCAACGCGTCAAGCTCGCCAAGGAGCTGTCGCGCAAGGCGACCGGCCGCACGCTCTACATCCTCGACGAGCCGACCACCGGCCTGCATTTCCACGACGTCGCCAAGCTGCTGGAGGTGCTGCACGGGCTCGTCGACAAGGGCAACACGGTGGTGGTGATCGAGCACAATCTGGAGGTCATCAAGACCGCCGACTGGCTGATCGACATCGGCCCGGAAGGCGGCGACGGCGGCGGCCAGATCGTCGCCACCGGAACGCCGGAGGCGATCGTCAAGGAAAAGCGGTCCTGGACCGGCCGCTTCCTCAAGGACATCCTGGAACGGCGGATCGAGATGAAGACCGAGGCGGCGGAGTAGCGCTCATCACTCCCAGAGAGGGACGATGCCGAGGTTCCCGAACACATGGTCGACCGATACTAGATCCAGGCCTTCCAGGCTCGCCTGGGCCGCCAGCAATCGATCGAAGGGGTCTCGATGGTCTCCCGCCAGAAGGCCGGCGCGTAAGCTGTGGCGCACGGTGATCGGAAGAATCTCGAAATCCTGCGCGCCAACAAGCGCATCGAAACCCTCGACGAGAGGCCGTGCTTCGGGCCATTTGCCAATGCGATATTTCGTGGCCAGTTCGAATGCCGAGACAGCGCTGACGAAGACCTTTTCGGCATCGCCGGCGATCAGCTGCGAGACCCGATGCGGGAGCCGCCGGCTGCCGAAAAGCCACCATGACAGCGCATGGGTGTCGAGCAGCAGCCTCACGATCGAATGTCGGGCTCGTCGCCGTCTTCCCAGGCCCGCAGCTCCTCCTCCGGCATCGGATCGAAGAACAGCGCATCGGGGATCGGCTGCAAATGCGCCAGCGTGCCCGGTTCGCGCCGCTTCTTCGGCTGGGCCGTCTCGTTGAGCGGGATGAGCTTGACCGCCGGTTTGCCCCGACGCGCAATGACGATCTCCTCGCCCGCCTCGGCCTTGGCGACCAGCTTGGAGAGGTCCGACTTCGCCTGATGCATATTGAAGATGGTCATGTTAGCTAGATACGATCATTTCTAGCTAAGTTCAAGTTGGAGGGTATCAAATGGCCAGTGGCACCATTCGCAGCGGCATCGGCGGCTGGACCTTCGCCCCCTGGGAAGGCACGTTCTACCCGGACGACCTGCCAAAGAAGCGGCAGCTTGAATATGCCGGGTCAAAGCTCGCCTCGATCGAGGTGAACGGCACCTACTATTCCAGCCAGAAGCCGGCGACCTTCGCCAAATGGGCCTCGGAGGTGCCGGACGGTTTCGTCTTCGCGCTCAAGGGCAATCGCTTCGTCACCAACCGCAGGGTGCTCGCCGAAGCCGGCGAATCGATGCAGCGCTTCGTCACCTCGGGCATCACCGAACTGGGCGAGAAGCTCGGCCCCCTGCTCTGGCAGTTCGCGCCGACCAAGAAGTTCGACCCGGAGGATTTCGAAGGCTTCCTGAAGCTCCTGCCGGACAAACAGGATGGTCTCGCGCTGCACCATGCGGTGGAGGTGCGCCACGACAGCTTCGCAGTGCCGGACTTCGTGGCGCTGGCACGAAAATATGGCGTCGCCATCGTCTATGCCGAGCACCACACCTATCCCGAGATCGCCGACGTGACGGCCGATTTCGTCTATGCGCGGCTGCAGAAGGGCGAGGACGACACGCCGACCTGCTATGCGCCGAAGGCGCTGGACCAATGGGCGGAGCGCGCCAAGCTGTGGGCCGAGGGCGGCCAGCCGGGTGATCTTCCGCTTTGCGATGCGGACCATGCCGTGGCGAAAAAGAAGCGCGACGTGTTCGTCTACTTCATCCACGAGGGCAAGGTGCGCGCGCCCCAGGGCGCCATGGCGCTGATGGAGCGGCTCGGCACGGGTTGACGCCCTTGCCTCGCCTTCCTTGCCGCGCCCGCTAACTGGTGCGCCGTCCTCGGAAGCCTCTCGCGACGTCATCCCGGCCTTACGCCAGGAGCATTGATGACAGTCTTTCCGGCAACGGATTGGCGGCAACGATCGCTTGTAGAGATCCTTGAGACACGCCCGATGGTGAAGGCCGCTGTGCTCTATGACACCGCCATGAAAGGTCAGCCATAGGCAGAAGTCTTTGGCTGCAGCATCGGCCCTGGGATGGCCCCTTTTTATCCCGCCTTTCCGCCCGCTCGTAGACTCCGTCTATGGAGCAACGGGCGGGGCAGGCGAGAATGATCGGAGGGGCGAGGCCAACACGACAGGATCGGATCGTTGCGCGGCATCGGCTCGCGGCACTGCGTCTCGAACTCGCGGCCATGCGCGCAATGCTTGCCCTGCTGAAGGCGAGCCCGGCTGCCTTGATATCCATCACATCGTCGAGCGGAAGCCGGCGCTCGATGCGGGGCGACCCCGAGGCAATATGTTCGCGGCAAAAGTTGGGACGTGCGCTTCGAGGTGGGGCTCGATGCAATGCGCGAATATGGGGTGCTCAAGCCATGAGAATGCTTGATTTGGAGGCTGCCACTCTCGATCAACTCCTCTCCCACTTCGTTGCGTTGGGCGTGGAGCAGGATCAGGCCTGGATGACGTTCGAGCAATCCAAGGTCAACCGCGCGATTCGCCAGCGCTTCGCCGTCGAGGCTGAGTTGAAGTCCCGGCCGGGCGATGCACGGCGGCTGCTCATCAATTACTACGAGCATCCGAACATTCAGGTGCAGCTCAACGCAGCCACAGCGACGCTCGCCCTGTTTCCCGAAGAGGCGCACCGGAAGCTCGAAGAAATCCGGAGTTGGGGCATCAGTCCATTCGGTCCTGATGCTGGGCTGCTTCTGAGCGGGCTCGAGGACGGCAGCTGGCAACCCGAATAGCCTCACGCCGCAGGACTCTCGGCAGGAGACACCGATGGGATAATGCGACCGGCGTCGCAATCGAGTCAGGCCCTGCTCTTCTCCTCCAATAGCCCCCACACCTGCGGCAGCATTTCGGGCAAGTCCTCCGAAATCAGCCCCGGGCCGAACAACTCGGCTGCCTTGCCGTGCATCCAGACGGCGGCGGCCGCCGCGTCGAACGGCTCGGCGCCCTGAGCCAGCAGACCGGCGATGATGCCGGCGAGGACGTCTCCCGTGCCGGCGGTCGCCAGCCACGGCGTCCCGGTCGCGTTGATTGCCGCCCGACCGTCCGGCGTCGCTATCACCGTATCGGCCCCCTTGAGAATGACGACCGCGCCGGATGCGCTGGCGGCACCCCTCGCCTTCTCCAGTTTGGAGAGCGCCTCGTCGTCGGCGATCTGCGGAAAGAGGCGCCTGAACTCTCCGGCGTGCGGCGTCAGCACCAACCCGCCGCCGGATGCGCGCGCCAGCGAGAACAGCGCCGCCGGGTCGTCGGCAAAGGAGGTGATGCCGTCGGCGTCGAGCACGAGATGGCGCCCTGCCCGCAGAATGGCGGCGACGAACACCCGCGCCTTCTCGCCCACGCCGAACCCCGGCCCGAGGGCGAAGGCGTTGAACCGTTCGTCGGCGATGAGTTCGCCGAGTTCGTCGCCATCCTCGCAGCGCTTGAGCATGACCGCCGTCAAGGCGCCGGCGTTGACCAGCATCGCCGAGGCCGGCGAGAAGATCGTCACCAGCCCGGCGCCCGCGCGCAGTGCCGAAACGGCGGCGAGCCGCGCCGCCCCCGTCTTCGAGGCCGAGCCGGAAAAGACCACGGCATGGCCGCGTCCATATTTGTGGCCGGTCGTCTGCGGCGCGGCCACGGCGTCCGGCCAGAGCGCGGGCTCGTTGGCGAAGGCCTCGGCGCCGATCTCCGGCAGAACCGACGCGGGGATGCCGATGTCGGCCAGGATCGTATGCCCGCACAGCCCTCGTCCAGGATGGAGCAGATGACCCGGCTTCCTGCGAAAGAAGGTCACGGTGACGTCCGCCTTGAAGGCCGTGCCCATGACGGCGCCGCTCTTGCCCGAGACGCCGGACGGCAGGTCGATGGCGACGACGCGCGCGCGCGAGCGATTCACGGCCTCGATCACCTGTGCGGCGCGGCCCTCCACCGGCCGCGCCAGCCCCGCGCCGAACAGCCCGTCGAGCACCAGATCGAACGCATCAGCATCGAAGTCGCGCAAGTCTTGGACCGCTCCGCCCCAACCGCTTGCGGCCACCGCGGCGTCGCCCTTCAGCCCGGCATTCGGGTCGAGAGCGAATATGGTAACGTCGCGCCCCTCCGCTCGCAGATGGCGGGCCGCGACATAGGCGTCGCCGCCATTGTTGCCGGGACCCGCAAGTGCGGCAATACGGCGCGCCTCGGGAAACGCCGAACTTGCGGCTTCGGCGACCGCACGCCCGGCATTTTCCATCAAAACGATCCCCGGAACGCCCCCGGCGATCGCCAGTTGGTCGGCAAGAGCCATCTCTTCCGGTATTAACAGGCAAAGATCGTCGGTTGATCGAACCATGAAGTGCTCATTTCATGTGCATGTTGGCGCGGGATTATTCAGCCTGCTCAGCAGGCAGAATAGTCCGTTTGTCATAGGAGTGGACAGAAACCGGGAAAGTGCGGGATCAAACGGCCAGAATCGCGATGGTGGTTGCCCGTTCGGGCCGAAAAGCCTATCGGTTGAAGGGGTACAGCCGCGCCGGGCGCGGCGGTTCGCCAGAGACCATAGTTGGCACGGCTCCTGCATCCGTTCGGGCGACGGGCGGGGACTCGTGGGCGGAGAAGACGTCGAGAAGGATTGTCGATGAAGAAGGTCGAGGCCATCATCAAGCCTTTCAAGCTGGACGAGGTGAAGGAAGCCCTTCAGGAGGTCGGGCTGCAGGGTATCACCGTCACCGAGGCCAAGGGCTTTGGTCGTCAGAAGGGGCACACCGAACTCTATCGCGGCGCCGAATACGTTGTCGACTTCCTTCCCAAGGTGAAGGTCGAGATCGTGTTGGCGGACGAGGCGGTCGACGGCGCCATCGAGGCGATCCGCAAGGCGGCTCAGACCGGGCGCATCGGTGACGGCAAGATCTTCGTCTCCAACATCGAGGAAGCCATCCGTATCCGCACCGGCGAGACCGGCACAGACGCTGTCTGAACGGACTTCACCTCCTCATTTTCGTAACTTTGTCGTTTAGTAGAAAGGACCGCTATGACGACGGCCAACGACGTGCTGAAACAAATCAAGGACAACGACGTCAAATTCGTCGATCTCCGTTTCACCGATCCCAAGGGCAAAATGCAGCACGTCACGATGGACGTCGCTGTCGTCGATGAAGACGCATTCGCCGAAGGCGTGATGTTCGACGGTTCGTCGATCGCCGGCTGGAAGGCGATCAACGAGTCCGACATGGTGCTGATGCCCGATCCGGAATCGGCCCATATGGATCCCTTCTTCGCGCAGTCGACCATGGCCGTGGTCTGCGACATTCTCGATCCGATCTCGGGCGAGAGCTACAACCGCGATCCGCGCGGCACCGCCAAGAAGGCCGAGGCCTATCTCAACCAGTCGGGCATCGGCGATACCGCCTTCTTCGGTCCCGAGGCCGAGTTCTTCATCTTCGACGACGTCCGCTACAAGGCCGACCCCTACAACACCGGCTTCAAGCTCGATTCCACCGAGCTGCCGATGAATGACGACGCCGAATACGAGACCGGCAACCTCGGCCACCGGCCGCGCGTCAAGGGCGGCTATTTCCCGGTGCCGCCGATCGATTCGGCTCAGGACATCCGCTCCGAGATGCTGACGGTCATGGCCGAGATGGGCGTCGAGACCGAGAAGCACCATCACGAGGTGGCTGCGGCTCAGCACGAGCTCGGCATGAAGTTCGACAGCCTGACCCGCAACGCCGACAAGCTGCAGATCTACAAGTACGTGATCCATCAGGTGGCCAACGCCTACGGCAAGACGGCGACCTTCATGCCGAAGCCGGTCTATGGCGACAACGGCTCGGGCATGCACGTGCATCAGTCGATCTGGAAGGGCGGCAAGCCGGTCTTCGCCGGCAACGAGTACGCCGGCCTGTCCGAGACCTGCCTCTACTACATCGGCGGCATCATCAAGCACGCTCGCGCGCTGAACGCCTTCACCAATCCGTCGACCAACTCCTACAAGCGTCTGGTTCCGGGCTTCGAGGCTCCGGTGCTGCTCGCCTACTCGGCGCGCAACCGTTCGGCGTCCTGCCGCATCCCCTTCGGCCAGTCGCCGAAGTCCAAGCGCATGGAAGTCCGCTTCCCCGATCCGACCGCCAATCCGTACCTCGCCTTCGCGGCGATGCTGATGGCCGGTCTCGACGGCATCAAGAACAAGATCCACCCGGGCGAAGCCATGGACAAGGATC
Organism: Consotaella aegiceratis; assembly: GCF_036541425.1. Taxonomy (NCBI): domain Bacteria; kingdom Pseudomonadati; phylum Pseudomonadota; class Alphaproteobacteria; order Hyphomicrobiales; family Aurantimonadaceae; genus Consotaella; species Consotaella aegiceratis. The sequence continues at coordinate 71,152 of NZ_JAZHFT010000014.1, read as the reverse complement.
TGTACGATCTGCCGCCGGAGGAGCTGAAGGACATCCCGACCGTCTGCCGCTCGCTTCGTGAGGCGCTCGAGCATCTCGATGCCGACCGTGACTTCCTGAAGGCCGGCGGCGTCTTCGACGACGACCAGATCGATGCCTATGTCGAGCTCAAGATGGCCGAGGTGCTGCGCTTCGAGATGACGCCGCATCCGGTCGAGTTCGAGATGTACTACTCGGTCTGAGCCGTCCGGCTTCCACTGCATCGGGAAGGCCCTGCTTCGGCGGGGCCTTCTGCGTTTCGGGATGCGTTTTTGCAGGCTGCCGCCCGCAGGTTACCGGATAGATGCGAAGATCCAGTTCAGCGCGGTGCGCCAGTCGATCATGCGGATCGGCGTGCCATGGCTGCCTCCGTCGAAAGAGACGAACCGGACGGGCTGCTGCGGATAGGCCTTGCGGATGTCATCGAACGCCGCTTTTTGGCGGGACCAGGGATAGACGGAATCCTCCGTTCCCTGCGCCATGACCAGCGGGATCGTCGTTGTGCCGGCGGCCGAATGCATGCGCCGATAGCGCTCCAAACTGGAGTTGCCGCCCAGCAGGACGAATCCGTTTACGGAGCGTGCGAAGAACGGCTCTCCAGCGAGTTGCCAGCACAGTTCGCCGCCCATGGAGCCGCAGGCCAGCACCAGCGGCGTGCCGGGATTGTTGCGCCCCAGCTGCTCCAGAAGTCCGCGGATGCGGGCCGCGTCGTCCGGCTGGAACGCGCCGGCGTCGGCGGTGACATAGAGCCCTCCCGCCTTCACCATCAGGTTCTTCAGGCGGTTGAAATTGCCGCCAAAGGTCCAGTCGTTCATCCCCAGCCGGCGGTCGCCGCCGCGGCCGTGGATGAAGACGACGATGGCATGCGGATGGGCCGTGTCTCCCACGGTGGCCACCGGCAACGGCCCGGCCTCGGTCGGCAGCGTCTGTTCATGGCTCAGGCCGGCGGCGATCCGGCTGACATAATTCGGGCGGACACGGCGCTCCGGCACGGCGTCGCGCTGATCGATGTCCCGCGTTTCGGAATAGTCGACGTCGACATAGCGCCCGTCGTCTCGATAGGCGGTCAGTCCTGGATAGGCGAACAGCGCGTCCTTATAAGAGGGCAGCGTCAAAGGCTCCGCAGTGGCGAGGCTCGACGCGGTCGCGAAGATCAAGGCCAGTGTCCCGACGGCGGCCGTGCGACCGCGCCGACGCTCAGTTGCAAGCTTCCGAATCACCTGTCCCCTTCGATCCACGACTTTGGGCGAGTTTTGTGGCGACGCCCGCTCACCGGCCGTTTGTGGTCATTTATCGTTGAAAAGTCTGTGAATCCAGGGCCAGACCACCCTGATTCGATATGGATCGCTTGAAGAACATTTCGTGAAAGTATACGCACGATCCATGGTATCCGTTCTCCAGTTCCTCCCAGGCACTCAGGCGGCACTGCTGATTTCATGAGCGACGATCTCTTCTCCGGCGCGACTGCCAGGGTACGCGCCCCCCGGTCTCCTGCGCGCCCCAAACCGGTGGAAGCGCCGGCGACGACGCAGGTCAACGGCGCGGAGTATACGGCCGCTGACATCGAAGTGCTGGAGGGGCTGGAGCCCGTCCGGCGGCGCCCCGGCATGTACATCGGCGGCACCGACGACAAGGCGATGCATCATCTCTTCGCCGAGGTCATCGACAATGCGATGGACGAGGCGGTCGCCGGACATGCCAACTTCATTGAGGTCGCGCTGGAGGCGGACGGCTCTCTCTCGGTCACCGACAACGGCCGCGGCATCCCGATCGACCCGCATCCCAAATATCGCAACAAGTCGGCGCTCGAGGTCATCATGACCACGCTGCACGCCGGCGGAAAGTTCGACTCCAAGGTCTACGAGACGTCGGGCGGCCTGCATGGCGTCGGCGTGTCCGTGGTGAATGCCCTGTCCGAGCGGCTCGAGGTCGAGGTCGCCCGCAACCGTAAGCTCTACCGCCAGACCTATGCGCGCGGCGTCGCCACGTCGGCGCTCGAGGAAGTCGGCGAGGTGCAGAACCGTCGCGGCACGCGCGTCCGGTTTCTGCCGGACCCTCAGATTTTCGGCGCCCAGGCGCGCTTCGATCCGGCCCGGCTGTTTTCGATGGCGCGGTCCAAGGCCTATCTCTTCGGCGGCGTCGAAATCCGCTGGTCCTGCGATCCTGCGCTGCTCGGCGAGGCAAGCAAGCTGCCGTCGCGGGCGACGTTCCACTATCCTGGTGGGTTGAAGGATTTCCTCGACGATACGCTGGGCCAGGACGGCCGCGTCACCGCGCAGATCTTCTCCGGCCGGACCGAAAAGGTCACGGGTCACGGCGCGGTGGAATGGGCGGTGAGTTGGACGGCCGACGACGGTTTCGTCCACTCCTACTGCAACACCATTCCGACGCCGGAGGGCGGCACGCACGAATACGGCCTGCGCGCCGTGCTGACGCGGGGGCTCAAGGCTTTCGCTGAGGTCTCTGGCAACAAGCGGGCGGCCATCGTCACGGCCGACGACGTCATGCTGACGGCGTCGGCAATGCTGTCCGTCTTCGTCCGCGAGCCCGAGTTCGTCGGCCAGACCAAGGACCGCCTGGCGACCGTCGAGGCGCAGCGGATGGTCGAAGCGGCCATGCGCGATTCCTTCGACATCTGGCTCGCCTCCTCCCCGCAGGACGCCGCCCGGCTGATCGACTGGGTGGTCGACCGCGCCGAGGAGCGGGTGCGCCGGCGCCAGGAAAAGGAGGTCGCGCGCAAGACCGCGACGCGCAAGGTCCGCCTGCCCGGCAAGCTCGCAGACTGCAGCCAGAAGGACGCGGCCGGCGCTGAGCTGTTCGTCGTCGAGGGCGACTCGGCCGGCGGCTCCGCCAAACAGGCACGCGACCGGATGCGCCAAGCGATCCTGCCTCTTCGCGGCAAGATCCTCAATGTCGCCAGTGCCGGACGTGAAAAGATGGGGGCGAACCAGCAGATCGCCGACCTTGTCCAGGCGCTGGGCTGCGGCACGCGGTCGAAATACCGCGAGGAAGATCTGCGTTACGAGCGCGTCATCATCATGACGGACGCCGACGTCGACGGCGCGCACATCGCGTCGCTGCTGATCACCTTCTTCTACCGCGAGATGCCGGAGATGATCCGGCAAGGCCACCTCTTTCTTGCGGTGCCACCGCTCTACAAGCTGAGCCAGGGCGGCAAGACGGCCTATGCCCGCGACGATCGCGACCGGGAGCGCCTGATGGCGAAGGAGTTCAGTGGTCGCGGCAAGGTCGAAGTCAGCCGCTTCAAGGGTCTGGGCGAGATGCTGCCGTCGCAGCTCAAAGAAACCACCATGGATCCTCGCAAGCGGACGCTGCTTCGGGTCGTGGCTGACGATGCGCCGGAAAGCGGCACGGCGGGCGCCGTGGATGCATTGATGGGCAACAAGGCGGAGGCCCGTTTCCGCTTCATTCAGGAGCGTGCCGCGTTCGCGGAAGACGAGGCGATAGACATCTGAGGCTACGCGGTCGGGACGACGGCCGCCTTCGGACCGCTCTACATCGTAATCACCCCGCGCTTTTTTTGTGGCGCTGGGTGGTCCCTACACGCATTCAGTTGAGCACCACAGATTCGTGATGCCTCGACTTTTGAGGCGCCGCCGCGTTGAACCGCAGCTTGGCACTGCGCTAGCCAATGCTTCTCCGATGACTGTCGGATGGCAGCTTCGACGTTGGCGCAAGGCGAAACGACTGTGACGCTCAATATGCCCCCATCCATCTGCGCACCAGCGAAAGGCAAGCCGGCAACGACTATAGTAAGCCCAACCGACATTCGCCGAGACACCAAGCCTTCATTCCCTTGCGTCATCTTTTAGCAACACCTGAATTTAAACATGAATGTATTCGCTTTCGAATAAGAAACAATATTGACGATTCCATGAGGCGCACGTCAATCTTTTGCCGGGCCAACGATAGGGAAATGCCGCAATGGCGCATTTTCAAGCCTCGATGAAAGTTCTCGTGCTCAGCGTCGCGTCGATCGGCTTCTGGGCCATGTCGGGGACCGGGCCAGCGACGGCGGCAGATCCGACGACGATCGAGACGCCGGATTTCAGCGGCAGCTTCGGAACGCGCTATTTCATCAGCAGCGCGCGCACCCGCTACGACCTTTACACAGCGAGCGGCGATGAAGAGGTCTCCCGGCTGACCTATGACGATATGACGACGAGTTCGATCGAGCTCTTCGGCAACATCGAGCACTCAAGCGGCATCTACCTGAACGGTTTTCTGGGACTGGGTTGGGCAGACGATGGTTCTTTGAAATTTGAAAGACGAGGACTTTCTGCCTTATACCGTGCCCTATTCGGCCACCGACTCCGATCTGGAAGACAACCGTCTGACCTACGGGCAGGTCGATCTCGGCTACAATTTTCTCAGGCGTCCGCGCTTCGATCTCGGCGCTTTCGTCGGCTATTTCTATATGCACGAACGCGAAAACGCCTACGGCTGCACTCAAACGGCCGGCAATCCATTCATCTGCGGTGCCTTCGGCGGCCCGATCGACACCAACATTCGCGTGATCTCCAATGAAGGCGACTGGAACGCGTTGCGGGTCGGCCTGTCGGGAGACGTCGCCATCACCGATCGGCTTACCCTCACGGCCAACGCCGCCTACCTCCCCTACGTCGACCTGTCAGGCGAGGACACTCACGTGCTGCAGATCGGCAGCGACTTTATAGGGCCGACGGACTACGACGGAGAGGGCGACGGCTATCAACTGGAAGCGAAGTTGAGCTACGCTATAACCGGAAGCTTTTCCCTGGGCCTCGGCGCGCGATACTGGCACCTGAAAACAGACGACGGTGAATTTCATTTCGAACGAAGCGCCTTCCCCATCGGCTTATACGACGCCCAAAAAGTCGACTTCGAGATCGAACGGGTAGGCGGCTTTATCGACGTCGCGTATCATTTCTGAGGCATCGATCACCCGTGCCGATCGCCGGCCGGGGTCGCGGACCGAGGCCCCGGCCCCATTGACTGCGCCCGATCTGACGGCACGCCAAGACGCATGTCGTAAGTCAATAAATTCCGTAGGACTGTCGAGACAGGTCGGCTATATCTCATGACATCGAGGGTGACCGAGCCCGTCTGCGACCGAGTTCAAAGCTCCTTTTGAAACGTCGCCCGCAGGCTCTGGAAGGCGGAACGATGTCCAAACATGCTCTGTTCGCGGCAGCGAGCCTGATTGCTGCCTCGATGGTTTTGACCGTGCCGGGCCTCGCGGAGGATGCCGGCACTCCAGATGCCGAACCGAGGCAGAGTGATCCGACGACGCTGGCTGGCAAGCCGGCCGAAGCGGATCAGGCCACGACCACCGACGCTGTCGCAGCGGAGGCAGAGCACCTGTCACCGCTCGTGCACGACGTGCAGATCGTCGGTCCCTGGAGCGACGCCGATCATCAGGGCGTCTGGCGCACGATCCTGGCGCTGTCGCCAGACGATTCCGGCCGCTATCGCTTCTTCGTCCAGAAGATTGAAGACGCCGCGGGCGGCCTCTCTCTTCTGGCGACCACCGAAGTCACCGAAATCGCAGCGATCGACGGTGCCATTCTGGGATATCGCGCCGACGAGCCGACCGAGGGGCAGGAGGGCAGCCTGACGTTGTTCTTCGACATTCTCCCCTCGGATGCCGAAATTTCGGAAACCTACGAACTCCATTTCTTCTCCGACTCGCCCTACGAGTTCGGACCGGCCAGCAACTGACGGAGATGGCGTCCCCGCGGGGATGTGCGCGCGGCGCCAAAGGTGGCGCAAATATCTTGTGCGCATCAATCGACTTGTTGTCATCCTGCAACGCGGCGTAAAGGATCACGAACAATCATCTTCGCTGAACTGGCGGAACGGCCGTTCGAGGCCGTCATCCGGTTGACTTCAATTGTTCTTCGCCCTATCGCCAAGGCAGATGCGGTGCTACTGGCCGCACAAGCAGCCTCCCAAGAGACAATCGAGCTGAATGCGTTTTTCCGAACTTGGCCTTAGCGACAAGGTTCTCTCCGCCGTCGAGGCCGCCGGGTACACCGAGCCCACACCGATCCAGGCCGAGGCCATTCCGCACGCGCTGCAGCGCCGTGACGTGCTCGGCATCGCGCAGACCGGAACCGGCAAGACGGCGTCCTTCGTCCTGCCCATGCTCACCATGCTGGAGAAGGGCCGCGCCCGCGCGCGAATGCCCCGCACTCTCATCATCGAGCCGACGCGCGAACTGGCCGCTCAGGTCGAAGAATCCTTCAGCGTCCTGGGCAAGGATCAGAAGCTGACGGTTGCGCTGCTCATCGGAGGACTGTCGTTTGACGAGCAGGATCGCAAGCTCGATCGCGGTGTGGACGTCCTGATTGCCACGCCCGGCCGGTTGCTCGATCATTTCGAGCGCGGCAAGTTGCTTCTGACAGGTGTCGAGATCCTGGTGATCGACGAAGCGGACCGCATGCTCGACATGGGCTTCATCCCGGACATCGAGCGCATCTGCAAGCTGCTTCCGTTCACCCGGCAGACCCTGTTCTTCTCCGCGACCATGCCGCCCGAGATCACCCGTCTGACGCAGCAGTTCCTGCAGAACCCGGTGCGGATCGAGGTGGCCAAGCAGTCGTCGGCCGCGCTGACGGTCGAGCAGAAGCTGGTTGCCACCCACAAGGAAGACTGGGCGAAGCGCGACCGGCTGCGCCGTCTCCTGCGCGACCAGACGGATCTCACCAACGCGATCATCTTCTGCAATCGCAAGCGCGAAATCTCGGTGTTGTACCGCTCGCTGGAGCGCCATGGCTTTTCGGTCGGCGCACTGCACGGCGACATGGACCAGCGTGCGCGCATGGCCATGCTGGCAGGCTTCCGCGACAACAAGATCCAGCTGCTCGTCGCGTCGGACGTGGCGGCTCGCGGACTGGACATCCCGGCCGTCAGCCACGTCTTCAACTATGACATTCCGACCCATGCGGAAGACTATGTCCACCGCATCGGCCGCACCGGACGTGCGGGTCGCTCGGGCAAAGCCTTCTCGCTCGCCAGCAAGATCGACAAGAAATATGTCGACGCCATCGAACGCATGCTCGGCAATTCGATAGAGTGGGTGGACCAGCGGCCGGAAGGGTTGGACGAACTGGAACCGCGCGAACGTCGATCGTCGTCATCGCGGTCAGGCAGTGGCCGTTCGCGCGGCCGTCGCTCTGACAACAAGGAAGCGCGAGAGCCATCGTCGGTTTCGGACGAGGTCGCGACGAGGGACGCCAAGACTGGCGAAGAGACGGCCCGCTCCGCTCCGCAGAAGGAAACGCGGCGGCACGCTTCGGACACCAAGGGCGACGACCGGCGCAATAAGTCCCGCGGCAAGAAGCAGGCTGACGAGCCGTCACCTGTTGGCTTCGGTGACGACATTCCGGCTTTCATGCTGATCGGCACCGGCGCCTGACGCCGGTCGGGGGCGACGCACGAGGCTATTCGTCGTCGAGGGCGGCCGCGACCTTGCGTCTGCTTTTTTTCGGTTTGGCGATCGCGCTTCTGCGCGCCGCATCCAGGGCTCGATGAGCCCAGAGCGCCATCTCGTCAGGATCGTCAAAAGCGGCATCGGGCAAGCGATAGAACGACATGCGCACTGCCGCGCGATCCTTGCGCGCGTAGGTCCATTGCAGCGACCCGGCTTCCTGGAACGCGGCTTCCGTCTCGGCGTCGGTCTTCAGGTAAAGCTCGCCGGAAATGACAACGGCGACCATCAGGCCGCCGCAAAACACCCCCTGCCCCCCGAACATCCGCCGAACGTCGGCATCGGGAAGCGACGCGAAAAGATCGAGGAGAAGCTCTTCGTCCACGGCTGGCCGCTTCAGGCGGGCAAGCCGTCGCGCGCGGCGAGGTCCGCCTTCTTCAGCTCCACCGACTCGCCGCAGCCGCAGGCCGAAGTCTGGTTCGGATTGTTGAAGACGAATCCCGAGCGCAGAACCGTGTCCTCGTAGTCGAGTTCCGTGCCGAGCAGGAAGAGAACCGCCTCGGGCGCGACGAAAACGCGCGCCCCGTCCTTCTCGACGACGTCGTCCTGCGGCACCTGCTCCTTGGCCAGTTCGACGGTGTACTCCATACCGGCGCAGCCGCCTTTTTTGACGCCGACGCGCACGCCCAGCGCCTCGCCCTCGCGAGCCGCCGTGATCGCGCGAACGCGCTCGGCCGCGGCGTCGGTCATGGTCATCACGGCAAAACGGGCCATTGCGCTTCCTTTCAAATCCTCGCCATTTCCGCCCAAAGATGAGATCTCCGGACGCTCAGCGCAAGTCATTGGCCTCGTTCGGCCAAAGACCCGGCGTCACCAGTTCGATCAGATTGCCGCTCGGGTCTCGCAGGTAAAGGCTGGTGCCACCCCGCGACCAGGTGACCTCGCTTTCCACGGCGACGGACGCCTCGGCGAGCTGTCGCCGCCACGCCGGCAATGAGTCGGCCGCGATCGAGAACGCCATGTGCATCGGCCCGGTGCCGTCATGGGGCGTACGGTCCCGCCCGACGTCTCGATGGGCTCCAGCGTTCCGCCACGCTGGAACAGAATGAACACAGCGCCGGGGGCAACATCGCAGACGGTGATCCGATCCTGGCTTAGAATGATCGGCAGACCGAGCACATCCTCATAGAACCGGCGTGCTTCCGTCATGTCGTCGACATAGACGCATGTCTCAAGCACACCCGAAATACGCGGGCGCCCTTCAGCGACGCCGCGCTCCACCGTCAAAACCAGCCGACCGCGATCTGCGCTTCCTCGCTCATCCGCTCCGGCGTCCACGGCGGATCGAACACGATATCGACGTCGCAGTGAGAGATGCCCTCGATGGACGACACCGCGTTCTCGACCCAGATCGGCATTTCGCCGGCCACCGGGCAGCCCGGGGCGGTCAGCGTCATTTCGACGCGCACGCTGCGGTCGTCCTCGATGTCGATCTTGTAGATCAGCCCGAGTTCATAGATATCGGCCGGAATTTCTGGATCATAGACGGTCTTCAACGCGCCGATGATATCGCCGGTCAGCCGGGTCAATTCGTCCGCCGGAATCGCCGAACCTGCAGATACGCCACCGTCCGCCATCGCGATATTCGCGGCAGCAGTGCCGTCTGCGGTCGAGATCCGGCTGTCGATGTCGTCGCTCATAGCATTTCCTTCAGGCGAAAAAACGCCTCGCCTTCTCCAGCGCATCGGCCAGGCGGTCGACCTCACCCACCGTGTTATACATACCGAAGGACGCCCGACAAGTGGAGTTCGTCCCGAAGCTTTTCAAGAGCGGCTGCGCGCAGTGCGTGCCGGCCCGGACCGCCACACCCTCCCGATCGATGAGCATCGCCACGTCGTGAGCGTGAATGCCTTCGAGGTCGAAGGAGACGATGGCACCCTTGCCCGGCGCGTTGCCATAGATGCGTAACGCGTTGATCGCCCTCAGCCGCTCGTGGGCATAATCGCGCAGCCGAGTCTCGTGCTCGGCGATCGCCTCCCGCCCGATCGAACGCATATAGTCGAGTGCCGCGCCGAGGCCGATCGCCTCGACGATGGGCGGCGTGCCGGCCTCGAAGCGGTGCGGCGGCTCGTTGTAGGTAACGGTTTCGAGCGTCACCTCCGAGATCATCTCGCCGCCGCCGTTGAAAGGCCGCATGCGCTCCAGCATCTCCTTGCGGCCAAAGAGCACACCGATGCCGGTCGGCCCGTAGACCTTGTGTCCGGTGAAGACGTAGAAGTCGCAGCCGATATCGGCGACGTCTACGGGCAGATGCACCGCACCCTGGCTGCCGTCCACCAGAACGGGAATGCCGCGGGCATGGGCGAGCGCCGTCACCTCCTTGACCGGCGTCACGGTCCCGAGCACGTTCGACATATGGGTCATGGCGACGAGCTTGGTGCGCTCGCTCAAGGCGCTCTCGAAGGCCTCGACAGAGATCGAGCCGTCCTCGGCGACCGGCACGAAGACGAGCTTCGCCCCCTTGCGCTCACGGATGAAGTGCCACGGAACGAGGTTCGAGTGGTGCTCCATGATGGTGAGCACGATCTCGTCGCCCTCGCCGATTTCCGCCATCCCGTAGGAATAGGCGACCAGGTTGATCGCCTCGGTGGCCGAACGGGTGAAGACGATCTCCTCCGCGCTCGGCGCATTCAGAAAGGCGCGAACCTTCTCGCGCGCCGCCTCGAAGGCATCGGTCGCCCGGTTCGACAGATAATGCAGGCCGCGATGAACGTTGGCGTAGTCTTCGGTGTAGGCCCGCTGGATGGCGTCGAGGACCTGGCGCGGCTTCTGCGCCGACGCGCCGCTGTCGAGATAGACCAGCGGCTTGCCGTAGACCTGGGTCTGGAGGATCGGAAAGTCGCGGCGGATCGCCTCGACATCGTAGGCCGAGGTGGTATCGCTGAGCACGTCAGATGTCATAGGAAATGAACTCCAGAAGCGACCCGTCCGGATCACGAAAATAGACGCTCAGGCCTCGGCCCATGGCGCCGATCCGTGAAATCGGACCGAGTTCGATGGCGACACCCTCCCGTTCGAGATGTTCGACCGCGCCGTCGATGGCGCCGTACCAGCGGAAGCAGAGGTCGCTGCCGCCGGGCATTACCGGAAACTTGGCCACGGGTTCGGCGGTCTTGCCGGGGCCATGGCAGTTGAGCTGCTGAGCGCCGAAGCGCAAGGCGAAGCCGACCTTCTCCGGCACGATCTCGGCGCCCAGAACCCGGCTGTAAAAGTCGCCAGAGCGGTCCCAGTCGGAAACATGGATGACGCAATGATCGAGCGAGATCTCCACCGGTGTACCTCCAAGGTCGTTCGTCCTGGCTGGGTCCGTGATGCCGATCGGGTCATCACTGCCGATCCCGAAAGAACTCTGTCGTCGTCCTCGAACCCCACAGCCCGAGGATCCAGCCTTTCTCGTCAAGCGGGCGCCAACGGATATCGGGCCCAACTCATGCCTGCGATGACGCTGCCGCTTTTCCGGGTCCTCGGGCCGGAGCCCGAAGATGAAGGTGCCACTTAAGTCAGGCGTGCGTTTCGAGCCAGCGATCGATGCGTGCCTCCAACGCTTCGACGATCGCCTCGTCCTCGATTTCCTCGACCACCTCGTCGACGAAGGCCTTGACCAGAAGCGCCCGCGCGGGCTGCTCGGGAATGCCGCGCGACATCAGGTAGAACAGATGGTCCGGATCGATCTCGCCGGCCGTCGCGCCATGCCCGCACAGCACGTCGTCGGCGAAGATCTCCAGCTCCGGCTTGGCGGAAAACCCGCCCTCATCCGACAGGAGTAGCGAATTGCACGCCATCTTCGCATCGGTTTTCTGGGCCGGCTGCGAGACGCGGATCATGCCCTGGAACACGCCCTGCCCGCCGCGCACCACGTTGCGGAAGGTCTCCGTCGCCGTGGTGTTGGGAACCTGGTGGTTGAGCGTCGTCGTCACGTCCACGTGCTGCCCGTCGGCGAGCAGATTGACGCCGCGAATGCGGATATCGGCGCCCTCGCCTTCGGTCACGGCGTGCACTTCCGAGCGCACGAGCGCGCCGCCGGCGTTGAGCACGAAGAGCAGGAGCTTGGCGTCGGCGCCGAGCCTCACATTGAGCTGGCCGAGGTGCGTTTCACCGCCGCTCTTTTCCTGGTCGACGATCCACAGCACTTCCGCGCCGTCGCCCAGCGCCAGTTCCGCGACCCCGGTCGACAGCGCGCTGGCCGTTCCGGGCGACAGGCGCTCGACGAAGGTCGCCTTGGCGCCCGCGCCGACCTCGCAAACCGCGAAGGCGTGGCTGCCGGCGGCACCGGGCTCCGGCCGCAGCTCGATCGAGGCGGTAGGCTGCTGCCCTTCGGCGACCGTCACCCGCGATGCTTTGGCGCCGAAGACGACGTTGAGCAGCCGGATGGTGTCGAAGTCTCGGTCGAGATGGTTGAAGGAATGATTCCATTCGGCCTGCTGGTCGACCGTCTCGACGGTGACGCCGGCGGGCGGTGTGGAGCCACCGTCGGAACCGACATTGACGACATAGCCGTTCGGTAGCAGCGGCGGCAGAAGGCTGTCGTCCGCCTCATCGCCCGCGACCACCTCCGGCGCGGTTCGGCCGAGAAGGTTGCGCAGATCGGTATAGTGCCAAGCCTCGGTCCGCCGGCTCGGCAGTCCTTCCTGCCGCAGGATGTCGAGCGCCGTCTGGCGGCCGTCCGAACCGCTCGACGTCTCGCCGACGAGCAGGGCGGCCCGCTCGATCAGGACCTCCTCGCCGGGCGACTTCTGTCTGGTCTTCGCGATATCCATGATCAGGCCGCCTCGTCGATGATCTGGGCGTAGCCCTGTTCTTCGAGCTGCAGGGCCAGTTCCTTGCCGCCCGTGGTGATGACGCGGCCCTTGTAGAGCACATGCACGGTGTCCGGCACGATGTGCTCGAGCAGGCGCTGGTAGTGGGTGATCACAAGGAACGCGCGCTCCGGCGAGCGCAGCGCGTTGACGCCCTCGGAGACGATGCGCAGCGCGTCGATGTCGAGGCCGGAATCGGTTTCGTCCATGATGCAGAGCTTCGGCTCGAACAGCGACATCTGCAGGATCTCGGCGCGCTTCTTCTCGCCGCCCGAGAAGCCGACGTTGAGCGGCCGCTTGAGCATATTGGTGTCGATCTGCAGGTGGCCGGCCGCCTCCTTGACGGCACGCATGAACTCCGGCGTCGTCAGTTCGCTCTCACCGCGCGCCTTGCGCTGGGCGTTGAGCGCCGTGCGCAGGAAGGTCATCGTCGCGACGCCGGGGATCTCCAGCGGATACTGGAAGGCCAGGAAGATGCCGGACGCGGCGCGCTCGGCCGGATCCAATTCCAGGATGGATTCGCCGTTGTAGAGGATGTCGCCCTCGGTGACCTCGTAGTCCTCGCGGCCCGCGAGGATGTAGGACAGCGTCGATTTGCCGGAGCCGTTCGGCCCCATGATGGCGGCAACCTCGCCCGGCTGCACGGTCAGGTTCACGCCGCGCAGGATTTCGGTGCCGTCCTCGGCCACACGGGCGTGCAGGTTCTTGATTTCAAGCATTGTTCGCTTCCTAAAAGCTTTGGCCGTAGATGCGCGCATCGCGCAGTTCGTAATGTTGTGAGCGCTGGTCGTATCGCTTCAGGACAGCGCGGGCCGCGGCGGGCACGTAGCATTGCTCGTAATCCTCGCCGACGAAGGCTCTCACGCTGTCGAGCGATTCGAACTCCATGATGGTGATGAATTCGACCTCGTCGGAAAGCGCCCGCCGCAGCACCTCGAAACGGCGCAGACCGGGAATGTGCTTTCCCTCGATCTCCTTCATCACCTCGCTGCGAAGCAGGGTTTCGTATTCGTCAGCGCGGTCTGGAGACGTATAGCCATGCCAGATCCGCTTGATCATCCCACGGAACCTTCGAGGCTGATGTTGATCAGCTTCTGCGCCTCGACGGCGAACTCCATCGGCAGCTGCTGGATCACGTCACGGACGAAGCCGTTGACGATCAGCGCGATGGCCTCCTCCTCCGGGATGCCGCGCTGCATGCAGTAGAACAGCTGGTCCTCGGAGATCTTCGACGTCGTGGCCTCGTGCTCGAAGCGGGCGGAGGAGTTCTTCGCCTCGATGTAGGGCACCGTATGTGCGCCGCATTCGTTGCCGATCAGCAGCGAGTCGCAGTTGGTGAAGTTGCGCGCGTTCGACGCCCGCCGCTGCGCCACGACCTGGCCGCGATAAGTGTTGTTCGAATTGCCGGCCGAAATGCCCTTGGAGATGATGCGGCTCACGGTGTTCTTGCCGAGATGCAGCATCTTGGTGCCGGAATCGATCTGCTGATACCCGTTGGACACCGCGATCGAATAGAACTCGCCCTGCGAATTGTCGCCGCGCAGAATGCAGGACGGATACTTCCAGGTGATCGCCGAGCCGGTTTCGACCTGGGTCCAGGAGATCTTGGAGTTCTTGCCGCGACAATCGCCCCGCTTGGTGACGAAGTTGTAGATGCCGCCCTTGCCGTCCTTGTCGCCCGGATACCAGTTCTGGACGGTCGAGTATTTGATTTCCGCGTCGTCGAGCGCGATCAACTCGACCACTGCGGCGTGAAGCTGGTTCTCGTCGCGTTGCGGCGCGGTGCAGCCTTCCAGGTAGGAGACGTAGGCGCCCTTGTCGGCGATGATCAGCGTGCGCTCGAACTGGCCGGTGTTGCGCTCGTTGATGCGGAAATAGGTCGACAGCTCCATCGGGCAGCGCACGCCCTCCGGCACGTAGACGAACGAGCCATCGGTAAAGACCGCCGAGTTGAGCGTCGCGTAGAAATTGTCCGAGGTCGGCACCACCGAGCCCAGATACTTGCGCACCAGATCCGGATGTTCGCGGATCGCCTCGGAGATCGGCATGAAGATGACGCCGGCCTTCTGAAGCTCCTTCTTGAAGGTGGTGGCCACCGAGACGGAATCGAACACCGCGTCAACGGCAACGCGGCCGCGCTGGCTGCCCGCGTCCTCGCCGCCGTCCTCGTCGAGTTGCGAGGGTTCCTCCGGCTTGCGCACGCCGGCCAGGATCTCCTGCTCCTTCAGCGGGATGCCGAGCTTTTCATAGGTCGCCAAAATCTCCGGATCGACCTCGTCCAACGACTTGGGACCGGACATCGACTTGGGCGCCGCGTAGTAGTGGATGTCCTGGAAGTCGATCTCGGGATAGTTCAGCCGCGCCCAGGACGGCTCTTCCATGGTCTTCCAGCGGGCGAAGGCCTCGAGCCGCCAGTCGAGCATCCATTGCGGCTCGCCCTTCTTGGCGGAGATCAGCGCGATGATGTCCTCGTTCAGCCCCTTGGGGGCCACGTCCATCTCGATGAGGGTCTCGAAACCATACTTGTATTGATCGACATCGATCTGGCGCACCTGATCGATGGTTTCCTGAACAGCAGGCATTTGGCGTCTCCATACTCGCCGGATTCAAAGTCCGGTGGTCGGTTCGGACCGGCCGATCACGGCCGTCAGTCTCACATGGGGCCTCGCGCGCCGAAAATGAAGGCGAAAAGTGCGTGGTCCCCGGCTCATTCCTCCTCAAGCCGCGGCGCGGCCGGATGCTTCTTTGTCTGTCCGCGCGATCAATGCCTCATACGCTCCAACAAACGCATCAATGTCCTCGTCCGTCGTCTCATAACCCAGGCTGAGCCGAATGGCACCGTCCTTTGGATCCACGGGGCAACCGGCCGCATGCATCGCGGCCAGCACATGGCTCGGCCCGACCTTGCCCGATGTGCAGGCCGAGCCCGCCGACACGGCAAATCCCGCAAGATCGAGCGCGATCTGCGCCGTCTCGGCGCGGAGACCGGGATACGCCACGGCCAGCGTGTTGGCCAGTCGCGGCGCCGCGCCTCCCAGGACAAGGCATCGCCCGGACAACCGATGCAGGCCGGCTTCCAGGCGATCACGCAGGCTCCTTATCCGCAGATCGGCGTCGGGCATCCGACTCGCAGCCGTACCAGCGGCCGCGCCGAAGCTCGCGATCAGGGGCACGGCCGGCGTTCCGGCGCGCCGGTAGCCCTCCTGTCCGCCACCGGTGACGAGCGGCAGCGGCCGACGTCGCTTGCCGGACAGGACGAAGGCGCCGACACCCTTGGCCGCGCCGATCTTGTGGCCGGAGAGGATCAAGGCGTCCGCGCCGGAAGCGGCCATGTCGATGGGCAACCGCCCCGCCGCCTGAACGGCATCGACCACCAGGATCACGCCATGCTCGCGGCAGACGTCGACAATGGCGGACAACGGCTGCACAACGCCGGTCTCGCTGTTGGCCCAGGTGAAGGCCAGCATGCCCCGACCCGGCTCCGGCAGGGTCCGCAACCAGGCGTGCAGCGTATCCATACGCAGCAGCCCGTCGGCATCGACGGCAAGCCGCGTCACGCGGTCAAGCGCAAACCGTCCGCCGTCGCGGATCGCCGGGTGATCGGTGTCGATGACGGCAAGCCGGTCGAGTTCGATTTCCTGGCCGTCTTCGATCCAGATTGGTGACAAGCAGGTCGAGGCAGCCTCGCTGGCGCCGCTGGTGAAGACCACTTCCGCCGGTTTGCCGTTCACCAGTCTGGCGACGCTGCGCCGGGCCTCTTCCACGACCGCACGCGCAGCCTGGCCCTCCTGATGGACCGAGGACGGATTGCCGACCAGATCCAGGGCGTTCACCAGCGCGGTGCGCGCCTCCGGCAACAGCGGCGCCGAGGCGTTGTGGTCGAGGTAAATCCGGTGCGGTGCGGCAGCCATCAGCGAAGACAAGTGCTCCAACGACCTTCGTTGATCTTCATGCGCAAATTTCTTGAATTGGCGCATCGTCCTACACTAGATAGCGCCGTTGGTGAATGAGCGTATCTTAGAAGCGTTCTAACGTCGAGACCCGCGAAATCGCGTGTCCTTTGTCAAACCATCCTGAAAACACGCGTTCGTTTCGACAGGAAGTCAGTTATGCCCGAAGTCATCTTTAATGGACCTGCCGGCCGCCTGGAAGGCCGGTATCAGGCCGCCAAACAGAAGAACGCGCCGATCGCCATGGTTCTGCACCCGCATCCGCGGTTCGGCGGGACGATGAACAATCAGATCGTCTACCAGCTCTTCTATATGTTCGTGGAACGTGGGTTCACCACGCTGCGCTTCAATTTTCGCGGCATCGGCCGCAGTCAGGGCGAGTTCGACCACGGCGCCGGTGAGCTGTCGGACGCAGCCGCCGCGCTCGACTGGGTGCAGAGCCTGCATCCGGATTCCAAGCAGTGCTGGGTGGCCGGCTACTCGTTCGGCGCGTGGATCGGCATGCAACTGCTGATGCGGCGCCCCGAAATCGAGGGCTTCCTGTCGATCGCGCCGCAGCCCAACTCTTACGACTTCTCGTTCCTGGCGCCCTGCCCGTCATCCGGCCTGATCATCCACGGCGACAAGGATCGTGTGGCACCGCCGAAGGATGTGCAGGTCCTGGTCGATAAGCTGCATTCGCAAAAAGGCATCGTCATCACTCAGAAGACGATGGAAGGCGCGAACCACTTTTTCACCGACAGGACCGACGAACTGCTGGCGGAATGCGCGGACTACCTCGACCGCCGCATTGCCGGCGAGCTTTCCGATCCGAGGCCGAAGCGTCTCCGATAGGACGCCCGGTCTCTCGCCGGACCGGTCTTGTCGGCCTACGTCTGGTCGCGAGACAACCTTGCGCTTGCCGGCGCGGTGAGCCGATACCCGACCCAAAGCGCTCCGCCGTGCCGGGCAAGCTCACGCTTGGCCAGAGACGCGATCGGCTCGCCGTCCCCTTCGCAAAGGCGATACATGGCATCGTCGAATTCGCCGGCGAGTGCCGGGTCCAGGTCGGCGAGCAGCCGAGGAATCCATTTGCCCTGGCCGGACCATCGTCTTCTGCCGAGAAGGATGAGGTCGGCCAACGGCTTATGAAGGCTTGCGGCGATCGCCCGAAGCTCGGCCGCCGAGCGGCCGGCGCCGATATCCTCCAAGAGATCGGTGATGCGGTAGCGAAGCTCATCGAGCTGAGTTGACGTCAGTGGCGGCGGGCCCTGCGCCAGCATGTCCGCCGCCTCAGTCTGCAATGCGCAAGCCAACGCCGCATCCGGACCAACCGGCCGGCCCTCCGCGACCATGGCGACGATGCTCGGAACGCCTCTCTGGGCATCCTCGGCCATGAACCAGGCCAGCGTTTCGTCATCGTGGACGAAGGCTTCGACGGGAAATCCTTCGGCATAAAAGGATTCCCGCCACGCGGCATCGAGACGTTCGAACACGACGACCAGATCGATGTCGGAGGTCGCCGTCCCTTCGCCTCGCATGATCGAACCGGCAGCGAAGCCGCACCGGGCCTCCGGGAAGCGCGAGAGCAGGATAACCGTCGCGGCCTCGAGCGCGCGCTTTTCTCGATCGTCCGTTTCGCCTCCCATGCCCTCGACCTATGGTTCGACCAGCACGCCACCCGTCGTCGGCGCATGGCAGCCCGTGGTCGTCGGCCAGGTGATCGGCAGCCCCTTGAGAGAGCGCACCGCCAGATAGGCCCAGGCCTCGGCCTCGACCGCGTCGCCGGCGATCCCGGCCTCTTCCGCGGCGATGACCCGACCGCCGCGCTCGGCAACTGCCGCCGCCAGATCGGCCATGATCACCGGGTGGCGGCGGCCACCGCCGCAGACCACCCAGAGCATCGGCGCCTTCGGGAAGTGTTCGACCGAACGCGCGATGGCCTGCGCCGTCACATGGCAGAGCGTACGCGCCACATCCTGAAGCGAACCCGCTTCCTTAGCCGGGGCGATGAAATCGGCGCGGTCGAGCGACTTGGGCGCCGGGTGCACGAAGAAGGCCGATGTCAGATAGGTCTGAGCCAGTGCCGGGATGACGCGCCCGCGCGCTGCGATCGCGCCGTCTTCGTCGTAGGCCAGCCCGGCCTCCTGCTCGACCCATTGGTCGAGCAGGTTGTTGCCGGGCCCGCTGTCGAAGGCGATCGGATCGTGTCCGGGCTCGATGAAGGTGACGTTGGATATTCCCCCGATGTTGACGAAGACCACCGGGCCATCCCCACTGAGGTCCGCCAGCGGTCCGGCGGCCAGGGCGGCGTGATAGGCCGGAGCCAGCGGCGCGCCTTCGCCTCCGGCCGCCATGTCGGCTGCGCGCAGGTCGTAGACCACCGGACGCCCGAGAGCCTTTGCCAGGCGCTCTCCATCGCCGAGCTGCACGGTCAGGGCATGATCCGGTCGATGCAGTACCGTCTGGCCGTGGAAGCCGATCACGTCGACGCTGCCGAGATCGATGCCCTGCCCGGCCGCAAACCGCGCGACCGCGTCGGCGTTGCGATCGGTCAGGTCGTCCTCCAGCGCCTTGAGGCCGTCCGGCCGGTCCTGGCGATGCAGGATCGACTTCGCCGGCTCCAGCTCGGCGATGACGCGCGCCCGCAGATCCGCATCATACGGAAAGCCCATGGACGGACCGCGCGCGACCACGGCCTCGCCGTCCGTCTCGATCAGGGCCACGTCGATGCCGTCCATCGAGGTGCCGCTCATCAGGCCGATGGCCCGTACCCTCCCTGATGTCGGCATTGTCGTTCTCCCGGTCTGGAATTCTGAGTGAATGCTGATAAACCGCTGCGGTCCGTGCCGAGTTGGCGTTGTTTCCAGCGCCGCCAAGAGGATCAGCAATCATGTCCGGCTTCAAGTCCGAGTTTTTGAACACGCTCGAAGAGCGCGGGTTCATCCACCAATGCTCCGATTTCGAGGGGCTCGATGCCCTGGCTGCCAAGGGCGAGGTCGTGGCCTATGTGGGGTACGACTGCACGGCGCCATCGCTGCACATCGGCAACTTCCTGACCATGATGATGCTCCATTGGCTGCAGCAGTCGGGCAACAAGCCGATCACACTGATGGGCGGCGGCACGACCATGGTCGGCGATCCGTCCGGCAAGGACGAGACGCGCCCGATGCGCACGCTCGACGAGATCGAGGCCAACAAGGCGTCGATCCGCGGCGTGTTCGCCAAGGTGCTGTCCTTCGGCGACGGCAAGACCGACGCGACGATGGTCGACAACGCGGAATGGCTTCTGAAGCTCGGCTATATCGACATGCTGCGCGAGGTCGGCCGCCATTTCTCGGTCAACCGCATGCTGACCATGGATTCGGTCAAGCTGCGGCTCGATCGCGAGCAGGAGATGAGCTTCATCGAGTTTAACTACATGGTCTGCCAATCCCACGACTATGTGGAGCTGGCGCGCCGCTATGGCTGCAATCTGCAGATGGGCGGATCGGATCAGTGGGGCAACATCGTCAACGGCGTCGATCTCGGCCGCCGCATGGGGACGCATCAGCTCTACGCGTTGACCACGCCACTGCTGACCACGGCCTCCGGCACCAAGATGGGCAAGACGGCCAAGGGCGCGGTCTGGCTCAACGCCGAGCAGTTCAGCCCATGGGATTTCTGGCAGTACTGGCGCAACACCGAGGACGCCGACGTCGGGCGCTTCCTCAAGCTCTTCACGATCCTGCCGATGGACGAGATCGCCAAGCTCGAAGCCCTGGGCGGCGCTGAGATCAACGAGGCCAAGAAGGTGCTGGCGACCGAAGCCACCGCGTTGCTGCACGGACGCGCTGCGGCCGATGAAGCGGCGGAGACGGCGCGCAAGACCTTCGAGGAAGGCGCGCTGGCCGAAACGCTTCCGACGATCGACGTGCCGGCGGCCGAGTTCCAGGGCGGCATCGGCCTGCTCTCGCTGTTCGTCACCGCGGGTCTGGCGGCATCGAATGGCGAGGCCCGTCGCCACATGAAAGGCGGCGCGGTCAGGGTCAACGATCAACCGGTCTCCAACGAAAAGATGGCGATCGGGCCGGCCCAGCTTCAGGACGGCGATGTCGTGAAGCTGTCACTCGGCAAGAAGCGCCACGTGCTGGTGCGGCCCGTCGGCTGACGGGGCGCCTCAGTACTCGAAGATGCGCCGGAAGATGCCCGGTGCGATCGCCGAGATCGGATTGACGGTGAGCGTCGGCGAGGAAAAAGCGCCGGCCAGCCGATAGGTGATGCCGATCAGTCCGCCCTCGTTGCCGTTGCCGAGGATCTGGCCGAACAGCGGGATCGCGCCGAAGATGCGGTTGACGCCGTAGGCCGGCATGAACGAGCCGGAGATATCGATGCGGCCGTGTTCGTCGCGCAGCGTTCCGGCGAAGCTCGAGCCGAAGACCGGACCGCGGACGATGCCGTCCTCGACCATCAGGCGGCGGGCTCCATAGGTGATGTTCGCCGAGGCATGGTCGAAAAACGCCCGCTCTGTCTCGATGTCGCGGCCGAGGGCGCCGGCCAGGCTGGCGCGTTCGGGATCGGGCGTCGCCGTCACCAGGCTCGACAGCCGCGGCTCGTCGACCAGCGTAAAATCCTGCAATTGCAACCGTCCGCGATAGCCGGTCGTGCCCGAGCCGATCAGCTGCAGCGAGCCGCCGCCGCCGCGCATGTGCTCGTAAAGCCCCGTGAACGCCAGCATCGCACCGGTGTCGCTGCTGGTGACGCTCAGCGCTTGCGCACCGTTTCGCGGCGCGATGTCCACGGCAACCTTGCCGCCCGTGGTGGTCTTCGCCGCGACGGAGAGGGCGGCAATCTCGCGGCTGGTGCCGGCATAGTTGAGCATGAAGCCGATCAGGTCCGAATCGCCGAAGCCGGTGACGCGATCGATCGTCACGCCGATATCGAGCTGGTCTCCAGTATCGGAAGGGCGATCGGCGCTGTCGATTTCGGTGGCGAGATCGGAGCGGATGTCCTGCAGCAGAGATCGGGCGTCGAACCGCTTCCCACCAACCCGGAGGCTGAGTCCATTGGCGACGCGCTGCAGCCCGAACGAGATGTCGTCGTTCGGATTGAGGGCCACCTTGTCGAACGAGGCTGAACGGAGCCCCTTGCCGTCGAGAATCATCTCGCCGCGGGCCTCGAAACCCTGCCCCGACAGGACGACGTTTTTCAGCTCGGTTCCGTTTTCGGCCGAAACGAGATCGAAGGTCAGCCCGGCGGCCACGCCCTTGCCCTTGCTCCAGCCCACCCATGGCAAGGTCAACTCGGCGTTTTCGAGATCGAACGACGCGGTGTCCCTATCGGCCTCATGCACCACCGTGCCCGTGACGGTCCCGTCCACGATATCGCTCAGGCCCGACATCGCCTGGTGGATCTCATCGCCGGTCAAGAGCAGGCCGATGGTGATCGTTTCCTTGAGATCCGCCCCTTCCCGCAGCGGATGCACGACGGAAAAGGTTGCCGGCAGGCCGTCCAACTTGCCGCCGAGTTCGCCGGTGATCCGGTCGGGAAGAACGGTGCCGGTTCCACTGAGTTCGGAGAGGTTGCGGCCGTCGACGGGCTTGGCGATATCGACCTTGTCCAACTGAAAACCGACCGACCAGGACCGCAGGCGATCCTTCTCCTCCAGCTGTCTGCCGAGAACGAGTTCGACCTCGACCTGAACTTGGGCATTGCCGGAAAAGTCGGACGCGGAGATATCCTCCTTGCGGAGGGCGTTGACCGGATCGAGGTCGGCGATCGACAAGAGTTCGTCGGCCGCACCGGACAGCGCCAGGGACAGGTTCGCCAGCGTGGTTCGGTCAGGTTGCTTGGCGAAATTGATCGAGGAAGGCTCGACGGCGACATTCGCGAATCCGTCGACCTTTGCCTGTTCGACCGAGACCGCGGTGTGCGGGCCCCGGGTCGCGACATGACCGCTGACGGCGGAGAGATGCGGCATGTCGCCGAGCGTGCCGAAATCGACGTTCTCCAAATCGACGTCGAGTTGCAGTTCGTCCTCGTTCGGATCTTTGTCCGGGTCGAGTGCCCGCTGCAGGCCCTGTCGATCGAAGTTCAGAACGATCGAGCCGCCGGTCACGCGGCCGCCATCGCCGAAATGGTCGAGGATCCAGCCACGCGTCTCGCTCGAAAGCATGAACGGCCAAAACGCCTTGACGGTGGCCGTGTCGATGCCGACCGTGTCGAAACGCGCGCGAACCGTCCCGTCCGGAGAGCCGTATTCGGCACGTCCCGAACCGACTAAGGCGTTTTTGTCCGATCCGATCGAGATCTCGGACAGATTGAAGACGCGACCGGGGAGATCGAGCTCGGCCTCCAAGCTGAAATCGGCCGCCTGGGTCTGTCCCGGCGCAAGTCCGATCGTGGAGCGCAGATTGCGCGTCGCCAGCGATATGGCCATCGGTCCTGGCTTCTGGCCGGCCGGCCGCTCGGCGGAAACGGCACCGACCAGATCGAAGGAGACGCCCTCGAAGGCCATCGGCGACGGTTCGACCACGAACCGGCCGTCACCCTCGCGATGCGACACGTTCAGCTCGGCATCTCGAACGATCGTCTTGGCCTTGCCGACCTGGATCGTGCCGTCGCCGAGCCCACCCGAAAAACGCAGATCATACCCCTCGTTCGGCTCGCGGTCGTCGATGACGAGGGAGAGCCGTGCATGAGCATCGGTTGCAATAGGTTTGCGCGCGCCGGGTTCCTCGGTCGGCGGCATCACGGCGCCGAGATCGAGGTCGGTTGCGCCCAGTTCGAGCCACTGGAAACGACCGTCGCGCGGGTCTACGACCATGCGGCCCGACAACGGAAGAACGAAGCCGTCGACCTCGGCCGTCGAGGCCAGGCGGATCGAGCCCGTCGAATCGCGTTCCAGCCGCGAGGATCGAATGAGGATGGAGCGGGCCGGGATCGGCAAGGCCGCCAGCCCCGTCAGCTCGATATCCTCCAGCGTCACGAGATGGAAATCGAAACGGGCGAAGAGCTGGGTCTGATCGCGCAAGTGTTGGACCAGCGCGTCGGCCAGTCCGACGATGCGTTGCGGGGCGTCGACCTCGCTCTCGTCCTGTCGAGGCTCACCCGGCAGCGGCGGCAGCAGGCCGCCGACGTCGATAGCCGCCCCGCGAACCGCGAGATGGTCGAGGGCGAGCTTGTTCGCCAGAAGCGGCCAAAGCTTGAGGCCGACTTCGATACTTTCCACGTGCGTCGACTGATCGGGCGCATCGAGGCGCGCCAGTTCGGCATCCTGCCATCGCACCGCAAGCGTTCCCTCGGGGCCGAAGCCGACGTGCTGGTCGTCCAGCCGGATCGTGTAGTGTGGGCCGAGCAGCCTGCCGACCGCAGCCTCCGTACGCTCGGCAACGAATCGTTGCCCGGCCTCGGTGTTCAGCACGGCGAACAGGAGAGCGATCGCGATGATCGACAAAGCGACGACGGCGGCCAGGATCGCTGCAGAGAATCGAATGGCGTGTCTGATGGAAGACGAGATCATCCTAGAGAAACTGGCCGGGTTTCTCGACGTCTGTCATGGCACGATCCTGGTCTCGTCGAAGCCGTCCATCGAACGTTGCCTTTCCATAGTCAAGCAGCAAAGCGACGCGCAGGCCTGTGGCGCTTTCAACGGCTATATGCGACCAACCGGAAGTGAAGCTTGCGTGGGGCTCCGCGCTCTGCCCAAGCTTCTCTCTCACAATCCTTTTCGCCGAAAGGAAGGCATGATGACAACGATCGACGTGGGCGATCCCTGCCCGGACTTCGCCCTGCCGGACGAGGCCGGACAGACGGTCTCGTCCCAGACGTTCAACGACAGGATCTTCGTCCTTTATTTTTATCCCAAGGACGATACGTCCGGCTGCACCGCCGAAGCGATCGATTTCAGCGCGCTCGCCGACGATTTCGACAAGATCGGCGTGGCCGTTCTGGGCGTCTCGCCAGATCCGGTGAAAAAGCATGCGAAGTTCAAGGACAAGCACGCTCTCGCCGTCACGCTTCTGGCCGACGAGGAGAAGGCGTTGCTCGGTGCGTTCGGCACCTGGGTCGAGAAAAGCATGTACGGCCGCAAATATATGGGCGTCGAGCGCACGACGGCGCTGATCGGCCGCGACGGCCGAATCGTTTGCATCTGGCGCAAGGTCAAGGTTCCCGGTCATGCCCAGGAGGTGCTCGCCGCCGCCCGCGACCTGGCAGCGGGATAGCGCTCCGAGCTTACCTCCGACGTCGCTTGAGCAACGGTCCAAGGCTTGCGCGACAAGGCTTTGCGAGGGGCGCGAGGCCGTCTGAAAGTCTTTGTTAACCCTAACAAGGTCTAATCACGACATTGAGAAGGCATAAGCCCCCGCAGGACGTGTAATCAGTTGGACCGAACGATGACGGCAGCCCAGCTTAGAAGTATCTTCGGAGAATCGAAGCAGCCGCATACCGTCATCATTGCGCGCGGTGAAAAGAGCCGCGAGTTCACGGTGCGTCCCCTGGTGCTGGCTCTCGCGGCCGGTGCCGCTTCCCTGCTCCTGATGGGCTCCCTCGGCTCCGCGTCCTACGTCGTGATCAGCGGCGAACTGCCGTCGATCGGCGGGCAGGCTGAGGTCGAGCAGGACTACGAAACGCGGATCGCGGCCCTGAGGGCCCAGCTCGATCGCGTGACCAGCCGACAGATGATCGACCAGCAAACGCTGCGCACCAAGGTCGACGTGCTTCTCGACCAGCAGGACGAACTCTCCGAGCGCTACAACAAGCTGACGCCTTTGTTGAAGAAGGCGGAGGCCGTGGGCCTGCTACCGACCGATATACCGGTGCCGACACCCCGACCCGCTCGTAGCGAGAAGTTTGCCGCCGCCGAAGCGGATCTCGATGCCTCGTTGCTGGCGTTCGCGCCGGCCGCGCGGACCGACAGGCTGGCCCGCTTCTCGCTCATCGATCACTCCCCCCAGAAGGATCCGGTCGTTTCGTCTGATGCCCGCGCCTCGGCTCAGCCCCCTGCCGGCGCCGATATCGACCGTGGGGACTTCATTCTGCGGATCGGCGATTCGCTGGACGACGTGGAAAAGGACCAGATCGCGCAGGTCCAGATCCTGACGCAGAACGCCTGGCAGAAGGCCGGTGCGATCGCGGCCGCGCTGCGAGCCGGCGGCCTGACGGTCCCGCCGCAGTCGGAAACGGACGGCCAAGGCGGCCCGCTCGTTCCGATCCGCGAATCATCGGTGTTCGACTCGGCCTTCAATGAGCTCGATGCGGCGCTCGGCGAGCTGGAAGCATTGAAGACGGCGACTACGCGGCTGCCGCTGCGTTCCCCTGTCGTCGCCTTGCGGATCAGCAGCAGCTTCGGCGTGCGCGGTGATCCGTTTCTCGGGACGAAGGCGATGCACACCGGCATCGACTTCGTCGCGCTCCGGGGATCGGCCGTCACCGCGACGGCCGGTGGCCGCGTCGTCTATGCGGGCAGCAACGGCGGCTATGGCAACATGGTCGAGGTCGATCACGGCGGCGGGTTCACGACCCGCTATGCTCACCTGTCGCGCATCTCCGTGAGCGTCGGCCAGGAGGTGATGGCGGGCGAGGTGGTCGGCGCCGTGGGCTCGACGGGCCGCAGCACCGGCCCGCACCTGCATTACGAGGTTCGCGAGAACGGCCGGGCGGTCAATCCCAGCCGCTTCCTGCAGATCGGCCGCGAAATCCGGTCCATCGCCTGACCGGACGCGCGCACCGGCGCGGCTCCCTCTCGTGCGTCAGTCGATATCGGCCACAGCAGTGTCGCCGCCGTGCACCCGATGCGCCAAGGCGGCTTCCATGAACTCGTCGATTTCGCCGTCGAGCACGTCCTGCGGCGCGGTGTTCTCCACGCCGGTGCGAAGGTCCTTGACCAGCTGATAGGGCTGCAGGACGTAGGAACGGATCTGATGGCCCCAGCCGATATCGGTCTTGGAAGCCTCTTCCGCGCTGGCCGCCTCCTCACGGCGCTTCAGCTCCGCTTCGTAGAGGCGGGCCCGCAGCATCGACCACGCCGTCGCCCGGTTCTTGTGCTGCGACCGCTCGGCCTGGCACTGGACGACGATGCCCGAGGGCAGATGTGTGATGCGCACCGCCGAGTCGGTGGTGTTGACGTGCTGCCCGCCCGCGCCCGACGACCGGTAGGTGTCGATGCGGCAGTCGGACTCGTTGACCTCGATCTCGATAGAATCGTCGACAACGGGATAGACCCACACCGACGCAAAGGAGGTGTGCCGCCGCGCATTGCTGTCGAAAGGCGAGATGCGGACGAGACGATGAACGCCGGACTCCGTCTTCAGCCAGCCATAGGCGTTGTGGCCCTTGACCAGAATCGTCGCCGACTTGATGCCGGCCTCCTCGCCCGGATTTTCCTCGAGCACCTCGACCTTCATGCCGGCGCGTTCCGCCCAGCGCATGTACATGCGCAGCAGCATCGACGCCCAATCCTGGCTCTCGGTGCCGCCGGCGCCCGAATGCACTTCCAGATAGGTATCGTTCTCGTCGGCCTCGCCGGACAGCAATGCCTCGACCTGCCGCTTGGCGAGATCGCCCTGAATGTGACGGATCACCGCCTCGGCCTCGGTGACGACGTCTCGGTCGCCCTCCGCTTCGCCCATCTCGATCAGATCGAGACTATCGCTCAGGTCCCGCTCCATGCCACGGATGGCGGTGATCGAGGTTTCCAGCTGCTGACGCTCGCGCATCAGCTTCTGCGCCTCGACCGGATCGTTCCAGATGGAGGCGTCCTCGGCCTTGGCGTTCAGTTCTTCCAGTCGTTTGAGGGAGACATCCCAGTCAAAGATGCCTCCTCAGCAGGCCGATCGCCTGCTTGATTTCGTCGACCATGGATTCGATCTCGGCACGCATGCCGCAACCTCGCTTGCAAGGGATCAGTTGAGAGTCGGGCCGCGAACATAGGGATGGCGCCCAAGACTGTAAAGCGCCCGCCGTCCGGCCCCAGGGCTCCGAACTCAAATGACATTGGGTGACGGGTTGCGCAGAGACTGATTCCATGGCGGCGGTTGATTCGAGGAGCCGCCGCCATGTCGCCTACTGCCGATGCCCTGGGCGCCAAGTCGCGTCTGGCTGTTCTGCTGGAGCATTTTGCCGAGATCGAGGACCCGCGCGATGTCAGGCGGATCTATCATCCATTGCCGGAGATCCTGCTCCTCGTCGTCTGCGGGTCGATGGCCGACTGCGACGACTACGAGAACATCGCCGCCTGGGGAAAGGCGCATCTGTCGTTCCTGCGCCGCTTCCTGCCCTACGAGCATGGCGTGCCGGGCGATCGCTGGCTGACCATCCTGATGAACCGGATCAGTCCGGCGCTGTTCTCCCAGGCCTTCACCGACTGGGTGCGCGCCACCTGGCCGGAGCGGGCCGACCTCGTGGCCATCGACGGCAAGACCTCCCGCCGCAGCCACGACAGGGGCAAGGGCCAGGCACCGATCCACCTGGTCTCGGCCTTCGCCACCACTGGCCGGCTCGTTCTCGGCCAGGAGGCGGTGCCGGACAAGGCCAGCGAACTCGCGGCAATCCCGGTGCTCCTGGAGCGGCTTGGGGCCGAGGGCGGGCTCGAGGGGGCGCTCGTCTCCATCGACGCCATCGCCACCAACGCCACCATCGCCAGTGCCATCCGCGCCGAGGGCGCCGATTACCTCTTGGCCGTGAAGGCCAACCAGCCGACGCTTCGGGCCGAGGTCGAAGCCTGCTTCGACGACGCCTCCTCCGGCACGATCGACACCGACATCCAGTGCGACAAGGGCCATGGCCGCATCGAGGAGCGGACCGTCCACGTGCTCCGCGAGGTCGACTGGCTCGCCGGCCAGCGCCGCTTTCCCGGCGAACTGCGCTTGCCCGACGCTGCCTGCATCGTCAGGGTGCAGAGCCGCACCCAACTGGCCGACCGCAGGCGCTTCGACACGCGCTACTTCATCTCCTCCGCCGCCCTCTCCGCCCCCAAGGCGGCCGAGGCCGTGCGCGGCCACTGGGCCATCGAGAACCGGCTTCACTGGGTGCTCGACGTCACCTTCGCCGACGATCAATCCCGCCTCAGAAAGGGCCATGGCGCCAAGAATATGGCCGTCGTCCGCCACTTTGCCCTCAACCTCATCCGCAGCGCAACCGACAAGAACTCCCTGAAAACCCGCCGTAAACTCGCAGGATGGTCGACAGACTACCTCGCCGAACTCCTCACACCATCCCTTCAGTAATTTGGATTCGGAGCCCTGCGTCCGGCCCAAGCTGCGGCCCGGGCGGGGCGTCCTTGACAAGCCCCCTCGCCTTCCACATCTGCGCCAGGATGCGCGTTTCCGAAGCCGATATCCTGATCATCCCCGGATACAAGAATTCCCCGCCGGAGCATTGGCAGAGCCGATGGGAACGACGCCTGTCGACCGCTCGACGGGTGGAACAGGCGGATTGGGGCAAACCCGAGCGCGATCTCTGGACCGCGGCGACGGCCGATGTCGTCGCCGACTGTGAGCGGCCGATCGTACTCGTCGCCCATTCGCTCGGCGTGGCGACCGCCGTCCAATCCGTGCCGCAGTTCTCCAAGCCGGTCGCGGGCGCATTCCTCGTCGCGCCGCCGGACGTCGCCAACCCGGCGATCAGACCCAAGCATCTGATGACGTTCGGCCCCTACCCGCGCGATCCGCTGCCCTTTCCGTCCGTGGTGGTCGCGAGCCGGAACGATCCGTTTTCCTCCTTCGAAGCAGCGGAGGACGCCGCAGCAGCCTGGGGATCTCTCTTCATCGACGCCGGTGAAGCCGGCCACCTCAACGCCGAGAGCGGCCATGGCCCCTGGCCCGAAGGGCTGTTGACGTTCGGCAAGTTTCTGTCCCGCCTTTCGCCCCGGCCCTGAGCCATCGAGCCCGACATGGCCACGGCCGCGCTCGGCGGCCCGCCCGATGTCGCCGCGAGACAAGGCGACGGCGCTTCATCTCGCGCGATGGGAGCCCGCGTCGACCGCCCGGAGCCCCGAGCTTCGCTATTGGTCCTGGGCCAGGGTCTTCAGCTCG
This sequence comes from Consotaella aegiceratis, assembly GCF_036541425.1. Classification (NCBI taxonomy): domain Bacteria; kingdom Pseudomonadati; phylum Pseudomonadota; class Alphaproteobacteria; order Hyphomicrobiales; family Aurantimonadaceae; genus Consotaella; species Consotaella aegiceratis. The sequence continues at coordinate 41,904 of NZ_JAZHFT010000014.1, read as the reverse complement.
AGTTCGGCCTTCGCCAGCATGTCGCTCATGGTGCGTTGGATCTGGTGGTCCGACTGCCGTACGCCCGCCTCGTCGAAATCCGCCCGGATCTTGGCAAAGACCTCGTCGTCGGTGGGAGCATTGACGTTGGCCGTCGCGACCTCCCGCGCGTAGACCTTGGCCTCGATATTGGATTTGCCGAGTTTTTCGGCCGCCCATAGAGCCAGAAGCTCGTTCCTCCGCACTCTTGCCCGGAAGCGGAAGGTTTCGTCGTTGACATAGCCGGCCTCGAAATCCCGGCTTCGATCGCTGATCGACATGATCGTGGTCCTCCCCACAAAGAGCCGCACTCTTTCCAATGGGCAGGATAGCATTTTTCCCACCATTTTGCCACGTGACGGGTTGGCAAAATGGTGGGGGATAGGCCTCGCGCGATCTTGCCTTGACCTCTTCCAAATCCCAATTTGCAATCACGGCAATTGTTTGCCGTGGGCGATTGGTCTAACACCCGCTCGAAGATCATCAGCTTGTGGCGCCCTTTCCCAGGGGCGCGCCCATCAGATAGAGCCCCTTATGACACGTCGCCGCCGTATCTACGAAGGCAAGGCCAAGATTCTTTACGAAGGTCCGGAACCCGGCACCTTGGTGCAGTTCTTCAAGGACGACGCCACCGCCTTCAACAAGAAGAAACACGACATCATCGACGGCAAGGGCGTCCTCAACAACCGCATTTCCGAGCACATCTTCAGCCATCTGAACAAGATGGGAATCCCGACCCACTTCATCCGGCGGCTCAACATGCGCGAGCAGCTGATCAAGGAAGTGGAGATCATTCCGCTCGAAGTCGTGGTGCGCAACATCGCGGCCGGCTCTCTGGCCAAGCGCCTGGGCATCGAGGAAGGCACGGTGCTGCCGCGCTCGATCATCGAGTTCTATTACAAGGCCGATGCGCTCGACGACCCGATGGTGTCGGAAGAACACATCACCGCCTTCGGCTGGGCCAGCCCGCAGGAGATCGACGACATCATGGCGCTCGCCATCCGTGTCAACGATTTCCTCTCCGGGCTCTTCCTCGGCATCGGCATCCAGCTCGTCGACTTCAAGATCGAGACCGGCCGCCTGTTCGAGGGCGACATGATGCGCATCGTCGTGGCCGACGAGATCTCGCCGGACTGCTGCCGGCTGTGGGACGTGCAGACCCAGGACAAGCTCGACAAAGACCGCTTCCGCCGCGACATGGGCGGACTGGTCGAAGCCTATCAGGAAGTCGCCCGCCGGCTCGGGATCATGAACGAGAACGATCCGCCCCGCCCTTCCGGCCCGGTGTTGGTCAAGTAGCCCGCAGGCTGGCACCGGGACCCCGACAACCCCTCCGCATCGTACCACGCAAGGCAGACTGAGCCGTGATCAAAGCCCGCATCATCGTCACCCTCAAGACCGGCGTGCTCGATCCGCAGGGCAAGGCGATCGAGGGAGCGCTGGGCTCTCTGGGCTTTAGCGGCGTCGATGAGGTTCGGCAGGGCAAGGTCTTCGACGTCGTGCTGGAAGGCGACGACAGAGCGAAGGCCGAAGCCGACCTCAAGGACATGTGCGACAAGCTGCTCGCCAACACGGTGATCGAGAACTACTCCGTCGAGATCGGCTAGAGACCGCAGGAGAACCGATGAAAACCGCCGTCGTCCTCCTGCCCGGCCTCAATCGCGACCGCGACATGATCGCGGCGCTGACCACGATCACCGGCAAGCCGCCGGTCACGGTCTGGCAGACCGAAACGGACATCCCGCCGGCCGACCTGATTGTCATTCCGGGCGGCTTCTCCTTCGGCGACTACCTGCGGTGCGGTGCCATCGCGGCGCGTGCGCCGGTGCTCAGAGCGGTGGCCGAGGCGGCCGGCCGAGGCGTGCCGGTGCTCGGCGTCTGCAACGGCTTTCAGATCCTCTGCGAGGCCGGGCTTCTTCCCGGCGTCCTCATGCGCAACACGTCGCTGCGTTTCGTTTGCCGCGAGGTGAAGCTCGAGGTCGTCAACGCCGACACGCGCTTCAGTTCCGCCTATTCGGCGGGCCAAGTCATCCGCTGTCCCGTCGCCCACCATGACGGCAACTATTTTGCCGACGACGCGACGCTGGAGCGGCTGGAGGGCAATGCCCAGATCGTGTTCCGCTACGCCGAGGGAACGAATCCCAATGGCGCGGTCCGCGACATCGCCGGGATCGTCAACGAAGCCGGCAACGTGCTCGGCCTGATGCCGCATCCGGAAAATCTCATCGAGCCGGAGCATGGCGGCACCGACGGACGCGGCGTCTTCGAAAGCGTGCTCGGGCTGGCGGCCAGGGCGGCCGCGTGATCGAGCCGCGGCCCAGGAGGGCTCTCCCGTCACCCGCAAGACCGGCTCTTCGACCGGCGGCGGTTGCCGCGCTCGGCGTGGCCACTCTTCTGGCCGGATGCGGTACGCCGCCGCCGTCGCCGACCGCGGCTACCGATACCGGCCTCGACCGGATGGAGCGGCTGACGCTTCTCGCCAACCGTTGCTGGTTCCAGTCGAACGATCCGGCGTTTGCCACTTATACCTTAGCGCCCGAGCTGTCGTCCTATTCGGGCCGGCCGCGGTTCCTTCTGGTGCCGCATGGCCAGCCGGAGGCCCGACCGTTGCTGGTCGTCGAGGGACAAAGCGGCGCGCGGGATGTCGCGATCTACGGTCCTTTGTCCGGCAAGCCGGATATCGGCCCGCGCATCCACGGCGATCTGGACCGCTGGGGCCACGGGTCCGACGCCTGTTCGGCCTGACGACGGCGATCCCATCGGGGCGATATCGCCACGGTGCATTTGCAAGGGTTGGCTGTGCCAAATCCGAACAAGCGGAGAATAATTTTTGCGGACGACCGGCAAAGCGCTTGCCGTCGGCCGCGTTCACTGTCATCCAGCCTTAGTAATTGTTCGATGGTGCTGCAGTGCGTCCCCCCCAATATCCTTCTGTTCCCCAATGGCTCGGCCTCGGAATCGTGCTGCTGTTGATCGGCGCGGGAATCGGCTGGTTCATCGAGAGTGAGACCCCGTACGCAGCCACATGGTTTGCCGAAAACGGCCCTGTCGAATGGCCACAGGCCGTCGTAGTGGGGCTTGCTGCCGTCGTCTTCGCCGTCTGTGCCTGGCGCTCGCCCGGACCGCTCGGCACATGGTGCATCCCGATCGCCTATCTGCTCGCCTGCGCGATCGTCCGGGAAATGCCGGCCTGTGAAAGCCACTTCTACGACGGCGGCGCGTGCATCGAGAGGTCCTGGAAAACGGTCCTCGTGACCACTGGCGGCGCGATCATGCTCGTCGGATTCTTTTTGCGACGCCATAATCTCATGGCGATGATCAAGCCGCGCTGGAGCTTCGTCTTCTGGCCGCTCGGGATCGCATTTCTGCTGTTGATCGTCGCAGAGGTCGGCGAGAAATTCGGCCATGAGGGAATCGAGGAAATGCTCGAATTCTCGGCCTATATCCACGCTTTCTGCTTCAGCGTCTGGGTTTTCGGCCAGACGCGACGTCCACAGCCGACAGGACGGTCTGAGCGCTCGCACGTTCCCTTTGGTCGGCCGATCGTCTAGACCGGATCAAGCTTTCCGCTCTGCGGACGCTCTCCTCAAACGCGCAGGGGCGCCGTGTTCCTGCTCAGCCACGGATGCCGCCACGTGGAACCTTCCGTCACCCCTGCCCTCGCCCAGGCTCATGGCCTGAAACCGGACGAATACGACCGGGTCCTGGAATTGATCGGACGGACGCCGACGCTGACCGAACTCGGCATCTTCTCGGCCATGTGGAACGAGCACTGCTCGTACAAGTCGTCCAAGCGGTGGTTGCGCACGCTGCCGACCAAAGGGGCGCGCGTCATTCAGGGGCCGGGTGAGAATGCCGGTGTCGTCGATATCGGCGACGGCGACTGCGTGGTCTTCAAGATGGAGAGCCACAACCACCCCTCCTATATCGAGCCTTATCAGGGTGCCGCGACCGGCGTCGGCGGAATCCTGCGCGACGTCTTCACCATGGGCGCGCGGCCGATCGCGGCGATGAATTCCCTGCGTTTCGGCGCGCCCGATCATCCCAAGACGCGCCATCTCGTGGCCGGCATCGTCGCCGGCATTGGCGGCTACGGCAACGCCTTCGGTGTGCCTACCGTGGGCGGCGAGGTGAATTTCCATTCCCGCTACAACGGCAATTGCTTGGTCAATGCCTTTGCCGCCGGGCTCGCGAAGTCGGACGCGATCTTCTATTCCAAGGCGGAGGGCGTTGGCCTGCCAGTGGTCTATCTCGGCGCCAAGACCGGCCGCGACGGCGTCGGTGGCGCCACCATGGCGTCGGCGGAGTTCGACGCCGATATCGACGAGAAGCGGCCGACGGTCCAGGTCGGCGATCCCTTCACCGAGAAATGCCTGCTGGAAGCCTGCCTGGAATTGATGGCGACGGGCGCGGTGGTCGCCATCCAGGACATGGGTGCCGCCGGCCTCACCTGCTCGGCCGTCGAGATGGGCGCCAAGGGCGACCTCGGCATCGAGCTCGACCTCGACAAGGTGCCGGTGCGCGAGGCGCAGATGAGCGCCTACGAAATGATGCTGTCGGAAAGCCAGGAGCGCATGCTCATGGTGCTGGTTCCGGAAAAGCGCGGCGAGGCCGAGGCGATCTTCGCCAAATGGGGCCTGGATTTCGCGGTGGTGGGCAAGACGACCGACGACCTGCGCTTCCGCGTTCTCTGGCGGGGCAGCCAAGTGGCCGACCTGCCGATCAAGGAGTTGGGCGACGAGGCTCCCGAATACGACCGTCCTTGGATCGAGCCGGCGCCGGCCGTGCGCATCCATGCCGCCGACCTGCCCGAGCCTGAGGATTACGGCGCCGCGCTTTTGGCTCTGCTCGGCTCGCCGGACGGCAGTTCGCGCCGCTGGGTCTACGAGCAGTACGATACGCTCATCCAGGGTAATGGCCTGCAGACCCCTGGCGGTGACGCCGGCGTCGTGCGCGTCGACGGGCATCCGACCAAGGCGCTGGCCTTCTCCTGCGACGTGACCCCGCGCTATTGCGAAGCCGATCCGTATCAGGGCGGGATGCAGGCCGTGGCCGAGTGCTGGCGCAATCTCTCCGCCGTCGGCGCGGAGCCGTTGGCGGCCACGGACAATTTGAACTTCGGCAATCCGGAAAAGCCGGAGTTGATGGGCCAGTTCGTCAAGGCGGTCGAAGGCGTCGGCGCGGCCTGCGAGGCGCTCGCCTTTCCGATCGTCTCCGGCAACGTGTCGCTCTACAACGAGACGCAGGGTGCCGCGATCCTGCCGACGCCGACGATCGGCGGCGTCGGGTTGATCGAGGACCGCACCACCACCGCCCGCGTCGGCGGCATGCGGGATGGCGATGTCCTCTTTCTTATCGGCCGCGACGGCAGCCATCTTGGCGCCTCGCTCTTTCTGCGCGAAATTCATGGCCGCGAGGAGGGTGCGCCGCCGCTCGTCGATCTCGCCGAGGAAAAGGCCAATGGCGATTTCGTGCGTGCGCTGATTCGTGCCGGCCGCGTATCGGCCTGCCACGACATCTCCGACGGCGGACTGGCAGTGGCGCTCGCGGAAATGTGCATCGCTTCGGGACGCGGCGCCCAGGTCGACATCGGCGAAGGAGCGTGGCACGCCCTGCTGTTCGGCGAGGATCAGGCTCGCTACGTGCTTGCGGTCTCGTCGGCAGACGCTGGCGTCCTGGAGGCGCAAGCGGCTGCGAGCGGCATTGCCTGGCGCCGTCTCGGCGCGGTCGGTGGCGATCGACTGGCGATCGGCGAACGCCTGTCTCTGAGCGTCGGCGAGATGACCGTCACGCACGAATCGTGGTTGCCCGCCTATATGTCCGGCGAGGTCGTCGAACCGTCCGCAGCCGCCTGACGCCGACGGCGTCGCGTCAGGATCATTGATCACCCCTCGCGCGGGTCCTATCTTCGAAACGGATTCGCGAGGCGCGAGAAGTGGAGACCGACACGATGGCAATGAATGCTCGCGACATCGAAAGGATGATCAAGGACGCCATCCCCGACGCGCAAGTGAGCATCCGCGATCTCGCCGGCGACGGCGACCACTACGCCGCCGAGGTCGTCTCCGAAAGTTTTCGCGGAAAGTCGCGCGTCCAGCAGCACCAGATGGTCTACCAGGCGCTCCAGGGCAACATGGGCGGCATTCTGCATGCCCTTGCGCTGCAGACCAGCGCGCCGAAATAGGCGACCCGGCGCCCGATTGGAGCTGCGCTCGAGCGAAGGCCTTGCCGGATGGCCAAGACCGTGGAACAGTTCGCGGCAGTCCGAGCCGCTTTATGCCTCGGAGATTCCTCTTCCCAAGACCGACGACACAATCAGGATAACCCTATGAGTGAAATCAACAATTGGATCGATAGCGAGGTCAAGAGCAACGACGTCGTGCTCTTCATGAAGGGCACCCCGGATTTTCCGCAGTGCGGTTTCTCCGGTCAGGTCGTTCAGATCCTCGATTATCTCGGCGTCGCCTATAAGGGCATCAATGTCCTCTCGTCCGACGATCTGCGCCAGGGGATCAAGTCCTACAGCCAATGGCCGACGATCCCGCAGCTCTATGTGAAGGGCGAGTTCGTCGGCGGCTGCGACATCGTCCGCGAGATGTTCCAGGCGGGCGAACTGAAGGGCCTTTTCGCCGAGAAGGGTATCGCCACGAAGGCCGCGGCGCCCGCCGCCAGCTAGCCATCCGTCGTCGCCCATTTTAGCCGACGATCGTCGCCCTCCGGTCCTGCCGGGGGGCTTTTTCAAGGTCTGCGCGTTTCCTCAACAGATCGGGGATATGGCATTTCCGTGCCACGTCGCAGACTTACCGCTTCATTCTATCGAATTTCGTTCAACGTCATATTGTCCGAGAAATCCGTAGCTGACGAGACGATGCCTCGCCTCGGATGACAAGCCGGTCATCGTCCTGTCGGTGCGCGGCTTGCAGTTCCCTTCAGGAGAGCTTACGGCTCGGCGGCAATTCCGAAAAGGTCTACTCATGCCGGACGCGTCCAGTACCAACACGCGCGGCCTCCCCTATTGGGAGCTCGTGACGATGATCGCCAGCCTGATGGCGCTCAACTCGGCGGCAATCGATATTTTCATTCCCGCCCTGCAGGACATCGGCACCGCGCTGCAGGTCGAATCGGAAAACCAGCGGCAATTCGTGATCTCGTCCTACATGCTGGGTTTCGGCGCGGCGCAGATTTTCTACGGGCCATTGTCCGACCGCTTCGGCCGCAAGCCGCTGCTCTATGCCGGCTTGAGCATCTACGTGACGGCGGCCCTCGCTGCGGTGTTTGCGCCGACGTTCGGCATCCTCCTGCTCTGCCGGGCGATTCAGGGCGTGGGCACGGCCGCCACTCGCGTTCTGGCGATCTCCGTGGTCCGCGACTGTTTCGGCGGCCGGCAGATGGCCAGCGTCATGTCGCTGATCATGATGGTCTTCATGGTCATTCCGGTGCTGGCACCGAATGTCGGGCAAATGATCCTTTTGTTCGGCAGCTGGCGCGAAATCTCGTTGGTGATCTTCCTGTTCGGCCTGGTCGTTCTTCTCTGGCTGGGCCTGCGTCTCCCGGAAACGCTGCATCCCGACGATCGGCGCGAGCTGACGGTCAAGCGCGTCAGCGAGGCGTTTCGTGTCGTCTTCACCAACCGCGTCGCCTTCGGTTACGCGCTGGCCACCTCGGTCGCCTTCGGCGTGCTGTTCGCATTCATCAATCAGGCGGAGCAGATCTATACGGAGGTGTTCGACTTCGGGCCCGAATTCACCCTCTATTTCTCGGCCGTCGCGATCTTCATGGCCGCCTCCAGCTTTCTCAATTCGAGGCTGGTCCGCCGCTTCGGCATGCGCCGGCTATCGCATACGGCGCTGCTCAGCTTCGCGACGCTGAGCGCCGTGCAATTGGCGTTGGCCGTCGCCTATGACGGGGCCCAGCCCTTCTGGCTGTTCTTCCTGCTGTTCGTGCCGATGTTCTGCATGTTTGGTTTCATCGGCACGAATTTCAACGCGCTTGCCATGGATCCGCTCGGTCACGTCGCCGGAACCGCCTCCTCGGTGCTCGGCTTCATGCAGACGCTCGGCGGCGGATTGCTGGGCGCGAGCGTCGGCTACTTCTTCGACGGCACGCTGCTGCCGCTGTTCACCGGCTTTCTCGTGCTGTCGCTGACGTCGCTGATGCTGGTGTTCATCGCCGAGGGCGGACGCTTGTTCGAGCCGCGTTATCGTCCGGTGTCGGATCATCCCGACACCGTCCAGATCCGCACCACGGCGGAGTGACGCGGCGGCCAAGCCAGGATCAGACCGGCTTCAGATCGCCGAACACCTCCCGGCGCAGAACCAACCAGCTCTCCCGGTCGGGCGCGGCGATCAGCCCGCCCGAGGTGTGTTGAGGCAGATAGGGTCCGCCGTCGAGGCGCAGGACGAGGCCGCCGGCTTCGGAATAGATCAGCGCCCCGGCCAGGTGGTCCCACGGCATCAGCTTCTGATAGGCCAGGAAATGGAGATGGCCCGAGGCGGCGAGCCGCCACTCGTGGCCGGCGCAGCGATAATTGGCGACCACGCGGACCTGCGACAGGCGTCCGAAGAGGTCGCGCTTGTCGTCCGGCTGGAAATAGGTCAGCGACACCGCGCCCACCATGTCACCCAGCGGCACCGCTTCGGCGACTGCGATCTTGGCGCTCGAACCGTCCGCCCGTTTGAGCAAGGCGCCGGCGCCGCGCTCGGCCAGCATGACATCGTCGCCAAGCGGATCGTAGATCAGCCCGGCCACGGTTTCTCCCTTCACGACCACGGACGCCATGACGGCGAAGACCGGAGCGCCGGCGGCGAAGTTGGCCGTTCCATCGATCGGGTCCACGACGATCGCCATGTCGGCCTCGGGCACGGCTGCCAGTAGGTCCGGATCGGCCGCAACGGATTCCTCACCGACGAACGTGGCCTGCGGCCAGAGCGTCGCGCATTCGGCGCGGATGAAGCGCTCGGCTGCCTCGTCGGCCTCGGTCACGAGATCGATCGCCGACGTCTTGCGCCGGATGTCGTCCGGCTCCAGACGGCGGAAGCGCGGCAGGATCTCCGCCGCCGCGGCCTGCTTGAGGATCGAGGCGAGGCGGTCGATATCAACGCTACGGGTCACGAAACCATATCCTTCTTCGGCATCAGCCCTGCGAAATCGAACAGGGCCGGGTCGAGCAGATGGCTTGGCCGCGCATGGGCGAGAGCGCGGACCATCACGTCCTTGCGGCCTGGAAACCGATGTTCCAGGTCGTTCAGCATCTGCTTCATAAGATTGCGTTGCAGCCCGTCCTGGCTGCCGCACAGGTCGCAGGGAATGATTGGAAACTGCAGCGCTGCGGAAAACTTCGCGAGATCCTCCTCGGCGGCGCCGATCAGTGGCCTGAGGACCATGACGTCGCCTTCGTCGTTCAGCAGCTTGGGCGGCATCGCGGCCAGCCGGCCGCCGTGGAAGAGGTTCATGAAGAACGTCTCGAGGCAGTCCTCACGATGGTGTCCGAGCACCAGGGCCTCGCAACCCTCCTCACGGGCGATCCGATAGAGATGGCCCCGGCGCAGCCGAGAACACAGCGCGCAATAGGTCGCCCCTTCCGGCACCTTGTCGGTCACGATGGAGTAGGTGTCGCGATATTCGATGCGGTGGGCGATGCCGTGTCGCGCCAGGAAGTCGGGCAGAATGTGCCTGGGAAAGCCGGGCTGGCCCTGGTCGAGATTGCAAGCCAGCAGATCGACGGGCAACAGTCCGCGCCATTGGAGGTCGGTCAGCACCGCCAGCAGCGCATAGGAATCCTTGCCGCCGGACAGCCCGACGAGCCAGCGGGCTCCGGGCCGCGCCATCGCGAATTCCTCGATCGCCTCGCGGGTCTGACGCAACAGACGCTTGCGCAGCTTCTTGAACGAGACGCTCGCCGGCGCGTCACGAAACAGCGAATGAACCGCCGCCTCGTCGTCGCCGAGGTCCGTCTCAAGGGAGTTTGGCTGGTCCAGCATCCGCCCGCATCCGTCCGTGAAACCTGCTTCAACGGCGCATGCTGCGCTGCACGGCCGACGGTCGGGTGATACCTCAGCCGGGGAGCAAAAGAAAAGGCCACCCGAAGGCGGCCTTTTCCATAAAGCGATCGTTGGGACCGATCAGCGCGAGTAGAACTCGACGACCAGGTTCGGCTCCATCTGCACCGGATAGGGCACGTCGTGCAGACCAGGCGTGCGATTGAACGTCGCCACCATCTTCTGGTGATCGACCTCGACATAGTCGGGCACGTCGCGCTCGGCGAGCTGGGTCGACTCCAGCACGATGGCGAGCTGCTTGGACTTCTCGCGCACCTCGATCACGTCACCGGGCTTGCAGCGGTAGGAGCCAATGTTGGTGCGACGGCCGTTGACGTTGACATGGCCATGGTTGACGAACTGACGCGCCGCCCAGATCGTCGGAACGAACTTCGAGCGATAGACGATGGCGTCGAGCCGGCTCTCCAGGAGGCCGATCAGATTTTCCGAAGTGTCGCCACGCCGACGGGCGGCTTCTTCGTAGACCTTGCGGAACTGCTTCTCCGACACGTCGCCGTAGTAGCCCTTGAGCTTCTGCTTGGCGCGCAGCTGCAGGCCGAAGTCGGACATCTTGCCCTTGCGGCGCTGGCCGTGCTGGCCGGGGCCGTACTGGCGGCGATTCACCGGGGACTTCGGACGCCCCCAGATGTTTTCGCCCATACGGCGATCAATTTTATATTTCGCGGAATCGCGCTTGCTCATCGCATTTCCTTCAAACCAAAAACGCCGATCGAGACCATCTCGACCGGGTGAGGAAACGCGCCCTCCTCTGCCCATCGGTTCAAACGGGCTGACAGGACGGCGCATACGCGATGCGAACCGTCCACGGGACACGTCAAAAAGCCAGTCGGAGGCTTCTCCAACTGGCTGAGCCGTCGTTACGGAAATCGTCCGCCGATGTCAAGCCGTCTCTGATCTTAGTACTTCGCGATCACCCAGACGGCGTGCACGATGCCGGGAATGTAGCCAAGCAACGTCAGGAGGATGTTGATCCAGAAGTGCTTGCCGAGACCCACCTGGAGGAAGACGCCGAGCGGCGGAACCAGGATGGCGATAATAATTCGAATAAGGTCCATGACGCGTTCCATTCAAACTCACTGTCTCAAGCGAACGCAATGGCGGCTGGAGCGTTCCAGATCCAACGATTGCGCCGACAACCACAGAGGCGACCTATTCGGCCCTCGGCTTTGACAGGCGGCGCACGGCAGAGATTGTGAGAGGTTCAAGGATGAAGACCATTGCACTTTTGGCTGCGGCTTCGCTGTTGGCGACCGCCCTGCCCGTCAGCCAACCGGCGGCAGCCGCCGGCGACTTTCTGTCCCGGTTCGACGGACAGTGGAGCGGTTCGGGCGAAGTCATTCGTGAGGAAAGTCCGTCGAAACCCAACGCCATAAAATGCTCGATCGCCGTCGACCGCGCCGCCAATTCCTTTTCTATGGACGGTGATTGCCGTGCGGCCGTCATCTTCACCCGCAGCATCGGGGCCAGCCTCGACTACGATCCGGGCAGCGGCGTCTTCACCGGCGTCTTTACCGGATCGAAGAAGGGGCCGGCCCAGTTGGAAGGGCGGCAGAAGGGCAATTCGCTGGTGCTTAACATGACGTGGCGCAAGCCGATTTTCGGCGACCGGTCTTCCGTGCTGACGCTGACCAATACCGGCAACGGCACGTTCTCGCTGGCCATCACGGATCAGGTCGAGGGGCGAGCCGTAAAGACGACGGACGTCTCGTTCCATCGAGCATAATCGCCGATCCGGCCGCAGCTGGCGCCCCTATCGGACCGTCAGACCGAAGCCGTGGACCAAGCTGCGGGTCTCGGTGGATGGTTCGCCTGACGTGAAGACGGCCAGATCCTGCTCGTTGGAAAACGCAACGGGACCGTCGTGCGGCAGCAGGTCGAGCGCGCGGCGGGCGATCGCCTCGGCAGGATCCAGCCAGTCGACCGGCCACGGCGCCAGACGGCGGAAGGCGTTGGCGAGAAACGGATAATGCGTGCAGGCCAGCACCACGATATCGGTGCGACGGCCTTCCTTTTCGACGAAGCAGTCGGCGATCTCGGCGGCGAGCGCCTCGTCTTCGGGGACGGCGCCGCGCAGATAGGCCTCAGCCATCGGCGCCAGTTGCGCGGACCCGACGAGACGCACATGGCAGTGGCCGGCAAAGGTGCGGATGAGATCGCGCGTATAGTCGCGCTTCACCGTGCCGGGCGTCGCCAGGACGCTGATCAAGCCCGACCGGCTTCTCTCCGCCGCCGGCTTGATCGCCGGCACCGTGCCGACGAACGGCAGGGCGAAGCGACGCCGCAAAGCCGGCAGCACCAGCGTCGACGCGGTGTTGCAGGCGATCACCGCCAGGTCGGGCTCATGCTCGGCGAGAAGCGTGGCGAAGAGGTCGGCGATATGTCGCGTCAGCGCGCCTTCTTCCCAGTCGCCGTAGGGAAACGCCGCGTCGTCCGCGACATAGACGATCCGTCGGGCCGGCATCAGCACCCGCAGTTCGCGGAGCACGGTCAGGCCGCCGATGCCGGAATCGAAGACCAGAATCGGACGGTCGCTCATGGGTCGGTGCTTTCGGACCTCGGCCCCCGCTCCAGCGCGCGCACCACGCCGCGCAGCATGCGCACCTCCGGCTCGGAGAAGCCGGCCTTCGACAGCATCGCCCGCAGGTTCTGGACCAGGATGTCGCGACGTTCCAGCGGTCGGAAATAGCCGGTCGGATCGAGCGCGGTCTCCAGATGCTCGAACAGCCGATAGAGATCGTCCTTGCTCGCTGGCGGCATGTCGGGCGCCGAAAACCTCGGCCCCGACCCTGACGGCATGCCGGACTTCCGCCACTCATAGCTCATCAGCAGAACGGCCTGGGCGATGTTGAGCGAGGCGAAATTCGGATCGACGGGAAAGGTGACGATCTCGTCGGCCAGACCGACTTCCTCGTTGGACAGCCCGAAGCGTTCGCGGCCGAACAGGATGCCGCCCGTCTGCCCTGCCTTGACCCGGGCTCGCAGTTCCGCCCCCGCTTCCTCGGGCCCGCGCACTGGCTTGAAGCTGTCTCGGGCGCGTGCCGTGGTGGCGAGAACATAGGTCAGGTCCGCGACCGCCGCCTCGACGCTGTCGTACAACTGCGCGGCGTCGATGACATGGTCCGCCCGCGAGGCGGTGGCGCGCGCCTTGTCGCTCGGCCAGCCGTCGCGCGGTTTGACCAGGCGGAGATCGCACAGGCCGAAATTGGCCATGGCCCGAGCGACCATGCCGATGTTCTCGCCGAGTTGGGGCTCGACCAGAACGATGGCCGGTCCGCGCTCGGCGGCCGAGGCATCGCAATCGTCGTCATGCATTGTGTCGTCCATGACGGACGCTGATAGAACAACGGACACCGGCGGCCAAGGCCATTGCGGCGTCCGCGCCTCTCCTACACCACGAAATGATCGACGCCGTCCCAGGCAGGTCTGCGATTCCCCTCCGGATCGCTTTGGATCCGATCGACCTCGTTGAAGATCATCGTTTCGCGACGGAGCGGCTCGTAGACCGGCCAATCCTCGCCCGGGCGGCCGTCTCGCACGAAGGATAGCCAATGCGCCTTCATGCGCGTCGACAGGGCACGCCGTTTCGGATCCGCCAGCAGCCCCAGATAGAGACTGCGAAACCGCTTGACGAAATCGTCGAACAGCAGCGGCAGATCCACCGAATGGGTCGCGCCGAGCCGGTTGAGCAGCCCCTTCACCGGCCAGTCGAGCCGGTAGCAGAAGGCCGGGGCACGCTCGGCGTGGAGATCGGCGAAATGGACGGCCGGCATGCGGAAGAGAATGTCCGTGCCGAAGGCGATGCGGCCCTCCCGCGTCTCGGGATAGAGCTGCGCGATTTCGGCTGCGCGGGACGCGCCCGCCACGCGCTCGGCCCAGCCGGAGAGCGAGGTCAGGTCCGACTGGATCGGAAACAGCGACAGATCGGAGAACAGAGAGAATTCGTCGCGGGTCGTGCCGACCAGGAGCGGTACGGGCTTGGCCAGGGCGTAAAGCTCGCGCAGCGGCCGCTCGGGCACCTGAATGCCGTCCAGATAGGGCCGCGCCAGGATGCCCATTTGCGTCTTGCCCAGCTTTCGCAGAACCCGCGAAAATGCGGCGGCCGGCAGGGAGAACAGGCGGCCGGGCTCGGCGTCGGCGTCGAGAGCCGTCACCACGTCGGCCGCGACCTCCACAGCCTCGCGGCGCGACCAGAACATGTTGAGCCCGCCGGACTGCAGAATCGCTCGGTTGAACAGCGGCCAGGACGGCCGATGGACGAGGTGGAAGGCGACCGAGGCTGCTCCAGCCGATTCGCCCGCGAGGGTCACGCGGTCGGGATCGCCACCGAAAGCCGCGATGTTCGTCCTGATCCATTGCAGCGCCAGAGCCTGATCGAGCAGGCCGGCATTGGCCGCAAATCGCGGATCATCCGGATACAGTTCCGCGAATCCGTTGAAGCCCAACAGGCCCAGCCGATAGTTGATGGTGACCACGACGACGTCGCCGCGGACCGCCAAATCGGCGCCGGGATACTGCGCGCTCGACCCGATGATGAAGCCCCCACCGTGGATGAAGACCAGCACCGGGCGCGCTCCGTCGGTCGCCGGCGTCCAGACATTCAGCGACAAACAGTCCTCGTCGAACCGCCGGACGGCCGCCATGAAGCTTCCGATCGGTTGCGGCAGAGCGCGCTTCTGCGGCGCCGCCGGACCGTAGGCGAAGGCCTCCCAAGGCGCCGAAAAACGCTCCCGCGCTTCGGGCGCGGCAAAGCGTCGGTCGCCGAGCGGCGGCCTGGCATAGGGAATGCCGAGAAAACGACAGCCCGTCTCGTCACGCTGTCCGAGGATCGGCCCACATGGGGCATCGACGAGGATCAAGGCGTCCAATCCGACTCCGTTTCCGTACGGCCTTTGCGGGCGCGAACTGCTTTGCGTCTTGCTGTCGCAGTGTTATAGGCGCGACAGTTTGACATTCGGCTGCAGATTCACCGCAAATTGCCGGTGTATCCGGCTGGCCACGTGCAGAGGAAGAGGTTCATGGCGAAGATCAAGGTCGACAATCCGGTCGTGGAGCTGGACGGCGACGAAATGACCCGGATCATCTGGCAGTTCATCAAGGACAAGCTGATCTACCCGTATCTCGACGTCGACCTGCACTATTACGACCTGTCGATCCAGAAGCGCGACGAGACCGACGACCAGATCACGGTCGAGGCCGCCAATGCCATCAAGAAATACGGCGTCGGCGTGAAGTGCGCCACGATCACCCCCGACGAGGCCCGCGTCGAGGAATTCGGGCTCAAGAAGATGTGGCGCTCGCCCAACGGCACGATCCGCAACATCCTGGGCGGCGTCATCTTCCGCGAGCCGATCATCATGAAGAACGTGCCGCGACTGGTGCCCGGTTGGACCCAGCCGATCATCGTCGGCCGCCATGCTTATGGCGATCAGTACCGCGCCACCGACTTCCGGTTCCCCGGCAAGGGCAAGCTGACGATCAAGTTCGTCGGCGAGGACGGCGAGACGATCGAGCACGAAGTGTTCGACGCCCCGGCCTCGGGCGTGGCAATGGCGATGTACAATCTCGACGAGTCGATCAAGGACTTCGCCCGCGCCTCTTTCAACTATTCGCTGCAGCGCGGCGTGCCTTGCTATCTCTCGACCAAGAACACGATCCTCAAGGCCTATGACGGCCGGTTCAAGGACCTCTTCCAGGAGATCTTCGACGCCGAGTTCAAGACCCAGTTCGACGCCAAGGGCCTGACCTACGAGCACCGCCTGATCGACGACATGGTGGCGGCTGCGCTGAAGTGGTCGGGCGGCTATGTCTGGGCCTGCAAGAACTACGACGGAGACGTGCAGTCCGACATCGTGGCGCAGGGCTTCGGCTCGCTCGGCCTGATGACCTCGGTGCTGATGACGCCGGACGGCGAGACCGTGGAGGCCGAAGCCGCACACGGCACGGTGACCCGGCACTATCGCCAGCACCAGAAGGGCCAGGAGACCTCGACCAACCCGATCGCCTCGATCTTCGCATGGACGCGCGGTCTCGCGCATCGCGCCAAACTCGACGACAATGCCGACCTCAAGGCCTTCGCCGAAACGCTGGAAAAGGTCTGCATCGACACCGTCGAGAGCGGCTACATGACCAAGGATCTGGCGCTTCTGATCGGCCCCGAGCAGTCGTGGCTCACCACCAACGGCTTCCTCGACAAGCTCGACGAAAACCTGAAAAAGGTCATGGCCGCCTAGCCGAAGCAGGCAGGTCGTCTAGGTTCGAAACCGGCGCGGATGCCTCCACGCCGGGTTTGTCGTTTCGGAGGAGGATCGATGGCTCACAAAAGCCGACTGGGATGCCTTGTCGTCGACTGCCAGACGACGGAACTGGAAGGCGCACTCGCCTTCTGGTCCGGCCTCTTCGGGTGCTCGGGCGAGATCGACGAAGACGGCAGATATGCCGTTCTGAAAATGCCGGACGGCGAGCCGAGAGTGCTCATCCAGGCGGTCGATCATTCGCCGCGCGTGCATCTGGATATCGAGACGGACGACAAGGAGGCGGAGGCGAAGCGCCTGGAAGCGCTGGGCGCGAAACGGATTGCCGCGATCAAGACCTGGATTGTGATGGAGGCTCCGACCGGTCACCGTTTCTGCGTGGTTGGCCCATCACGCCCGGACTTTTCCGAGAATGCCCGATCCGTCGACGGCTGATTGCGATCACGACGCCGAGACGATCGGACGACCGCTCGGATGGAATGAATCAAGCCGCCTGATCGGGAATCGGACGGCTTGATAGGCCTCCGTCCGCCTCAGGCGGCTTCCAGGGCCTGCTCCACCGCGGCGATCGCTTCATCGGCCTTGGACGCATCCGGGCCTCCGGCCTGAGCCATGTCGGGACGCCCGCCGCCGCCCTTGCCCCCGATCGCCTGGCTCGCCGCGCGCACCAGCGCCACGGCATCGAAGCGCTCGGTGAGGTCCCCGGTGACGCCGACCACCACGCTCGCCTTACCATCGGCCACGCCGACGAAGGCGACGACGCCGGACCCGAGAGAAGCTTTGGCCTCGTCGACCATGCCTTTCAGGTCCTTGCCCGATACGCCGCTCAGCACGCGGCCCAGATATTTGACGCCGCCGACCTCTCGGGTCGCCTCGCCGGCGTTGCCGCCGCCATCGCCCGCCAGCGCCAGCTTCTTCTTGGCCTCGGCCAGCTCGCGCTCCAGCCGGCGGCGCTCCTCGACGATCGTCTCCAGACGTTCGGCCGCCTCGGCGGGCGCCACCTTGAGCGTCGCAGCCATGCGGCGCACCCGGGCGTCCTGCTCCAGCAGATAGTCGCGCGCAGCGGCACCGGTCAGCGCCTCGATCCGGCGCACGCCAGCGCCGACGGCGCCCTCGGAGACCACGTGAATCAGGCCGATATCGCCGGTCGAGCGCGCATGGGTGCCGCCGCACAGCTCCATCGAATAGGTTCGGCCAGCCTTTTCGCCTTCCGTCGCCGTACCCATCGACACGACGCGGACCTCGTCGCCGTACTTTTCGCCGAACAGCGCCATCGCGCCGAGTTCGATCGCGTCGTCGACGGCCATGATCCGCGTCTCGACCGGCGCATTCTGCAGCACGATCGCATTCGACAGCCGTTCCACTTCGGCAAGCTGCGAAGGCTCCACCGGCTTCGGGTGGGAGAAGTCGAAGCGCAGCCGCTCCGGCGAGACCATCGATCCCTTCTGCGCCACATGCATGCCGAGCACCTCGCGCAGGCCCTCATGGAGAAGATGGGTGGCCGAATGGTTGAGCCGCGTGCGGCCGCGGCGCTCGCCGTCGACGATCAGTTCGAGCGCCTGGTCCGGCCTGATCGTTCCCTTGGCAACCTTGCCGCGATGCACGAACAGGCCGTCCGCCATCTTCTGCGTATCAGTGATCTCGATCTCGGAATTCTCGCCGCGCATCCGGCCGGTGTCGCCGACCTGGCCACCGGATTCCGCGTAGAACGGCGTCTGGTTGAGCACCAGCGAGATCTCGTCGCCGGCTTCGGCCGAGAAGCACTCGGCACCGTCCTTGACCACGGCCACCACCACGCCTTCGGCGCGCTCGGTATCATAGCCCAGGAACTCGGTCGGCCCGACCCGCTCGCGGATCGCAAACCAGACACTCTCGGCCGCCGCCTCGCCGGATCCTGCCCAGCTTTTGCGCGCCTCGGCGCGCTGGCGCTCCATGGCGTCCTGGAAGCCGGCGAGATCGACGGCAATGCCGCGCTGGCGAAGCGCGTCCTGGGTCAGGTCGAGCGGAAAGCCATAGGTGTCGTAAAGCTTGAATGCCGTCACGCCGGAGAGCAGATCGCCCTTCGACATCGACCGCGTCTCTTCCGCAAGCAGGGCGAGGCCCCGGTCGAGCGTCTGAAGGAAACGCTTCTCCTCCAGCTTCAGCGTTTCGGTGGTCAGCGCCTCGGCGCGCACCAGTTCGGGATAGGCGCGCCCCATCTCCGAGACCAGCGTCGGCAGGATCTGGTAAAGCACCGGCTCCTGCGCGCCGAGCAGCCGGGCATGGCGCATGGCGCGCCGCATGATCCGGCGCAGCACGTAGCCGCGGCCTTCGTTCGAGGGCAGCACGCCGTCGGCGATGAGGAATGCCGTCGAGCGGATGTGGTCGGCGATGACCCGGTGGCTCGGCGCCGCATCGCCCTTGGCCTCGGAGCCGACGGCATCCTCGACCGCGCCGATCAGGCGCCGGAAGAGATCAGTCTGGTAGTTGCTGTGCACACCCTGCAGCACGGCCGCCATACGCTCCAGGCCCATGCCTGTGTCGATCGACGGGCGCGGCAGGTCGAGCCGCGTTTCCCGGTCGACCTGATCGTACTGCATGAAAACCAGATTCCAGAACTCCAGGAAACGGTCGCCGTCCTCGTCGGGGCTTCCCGGAGGACCGCCGAACACATCCTCGCCCTGATCATAGAAAATCTCCGAGCATGGGCCGCACGGACCAGTCTCGCCCATGGTCCAGAAATTGTCCGACGTCGGAATGCGAATGATCCGGTCGTCGGAAAAGCCGGCGATCGACTTCCACAGGGCCGCGGCCTCGTCGTCCTCGGAATAGACGGTGACCAGCAGCCGATCTTTCGGTAGCGCGAACTCCTTGGTGATCAGCGTCCAGGCGAGCTCGATCGCGTGGTCCTTGAAATAATCGCCGAAGGAGAAGTTGCCGAGCATCTCGAAGAAGGTGTGATGCCGCGCGGTGTAGCCGACATTGTCGAGATCGTTGTGCTTGCCGCCGGCGCGCACCACCTTCTGCGCCGTGGTCGCGCGTTTGTAGGGCCGCTGTTCAAGACCGGTGAAGACATTCTTGAACTGCACCATGCCGGCGTTGGTGAACATCAACGTCGGATCGTTGCGCGGCACCAGCGGCGAAGACGGCACCTTCTCGTGCCCGTCCTTGGCGAAATAGTCGAGAAATGTCGACCGGATTTCGTTCACGCCGCTCATCGGAGAACCTTCGCAAAACCATCGTTATACCGTCGCTGGCGGCAACTCTTGCCCGGTCGGGAAGAGCAGCACCACCGGCGCCGGTCATCTATAAAGCAACACCCGTCCGATCCGGCCGACCAAACGGCCGTTGCCGGTCGAGAGCGCTATTTACCGAGGGGACCGGGCGCTGTCCATCCGGCGCCTGACTTTGCGGCGCCCTGCGGTTTCGACCTAGCGGCGGCTACGCGTCCACCGCAGCCCGCGCAATTGCCGCGGCCGCGTGCGATGGCGTTTCCCGCGCTGCAACGACGAAGGGCGCGACCCCTTGCATAGAGCCGCGCCCGATATCATCGTTTTCTCGGGCGCCCCGTCGGGCCGCCGACCGCGCGTCTATTCTTCGGCCGCGTCGCCCTCTTCGCCACTGTCGAGCATCTGATCGGCCAGCAATCCGGCATTCTGGCGGATCGCCAGTTCGATCTCGTTGGCCGTATCGGGATTGTCGCGCAGGAACTGCTTGGCGTTCTCACGCCCCTGGCCCAGCCGCTGGCTGTTGTAGGAGAACCAGGCGCCGGACTTTTCGACGATCCCGGTCTTCACGCCGAGATCGATCAGTTCGCCGGTCTTCGACACGCCCTCGCCATACATGATGTCGAACTCGACCTGCTTGAAGGGAGGCGCGAGCTTGTTCTTGACCACCTTGACGCGCGTCTGGTTGCCGGTGACCTCGTCGCGATCTTTGATCGCGCCGATACGACGGATGTCGAGGCGCACGGACGAATAGAATTTCAGGGCATTGCCGCCCGTCGTCGTCTCCGGAGAACCGAACATCACGCCGATCTTCATGCGGATCTGATTGATGAAGATGACCATGCATTTCGACCGGGCGATCGATGCCGTTAGCTTGCGGAGTGCCTGGCTCATCAGCCTGGCCTGCATGCCCGGCAGAGAATCGCCCATCTCGCCTTCGATCTCGGCACGCGGCGTCAGAGCTGCGACCGAATCGACGACGAGCACGTCCAGCGCACCGGAGCGCACCAATGTGTCGGTGATTTCTAGGGCCTGCTCGCCCGTGTCGGGCTGCGAGATCAGGAGATTTTCGAGATCGACCCCCAGCTTGCGCGCATAGACCGGATCGAGCGCGTGCTCGGCGTCGACGAAGCCGCAGATGCCGCCCTTCTTCTGCGCTTCCGCGATCGTGTGAAGCGCCAGCGTGGTCTTGCCCGAGCTTTCCGGTCCGTAAACCTCGACGATGCGGCCTTTCGGCAGGCCGCCGACACCGAGCGCGATATCCAGTCCGAGTGAGCCCGTAGAAACCGTCTCGACCTCGACAATCTTGTCGTTGGCACCGAGCCGCATGATCGAGCCCTTGCCGAACGCCCGCTCGATCTGCGCCAGGGCGGCATCGAGAGCCTTATCCTTGTCCAACGAATTATCCTCTACGAGACGAAGCATGTTCTGAGCCATGGGGACGGGACCTTATTCCACGCGTTGAGGGTCGACGCAATCGTGCCGTTTCCGACCCTATGTACTCTATTTGTTCTCGCTATACAAGAGATGATCTTGTTTTGTTCCCGCTCCACGAGCCGATTCGGGCAGGCCCGCCACCTAGCCAAGTGTTGCGAAATGGTGAAAAGAGACGCCATGCCTTCGTCCCATCCCGTGATTCTCCTGGCCGGCGCCGCTCATATCGACCGCCGTGCGCGCGCCGTCGATGGCTTCGTGCCCGCCGCGTCCAACCCCGGGCGCCTGGTCGCCCAGGCCGGAGGTTCGGTACTCAACGCCGGTTTGGCGCTTCGCGCGGCTGGCGCGAAGGCCACGTATCTCGGCGCGCGCGGCGGCGATGCGGATGGAGAGCTGGTCGGACAGACCTTGGCGGAGGCCGGCATTCACGACTGTCCGCTGACGTGGCTCGACCGCACGACACCGAGCTATACCGCGATTCTCGACGACCGCGGCGATCTGGTTGCCGGTATCGCCGACATGGCCCTCTACGATCTCCTGTCGCCACGGGCGTTCCAGCGCCGTCATATCCGCACGATGATCGCAGAAGCGGACGCCCTGCTGGTCGACGCCAACCTGCCGCCCAGAAGCGTCGAATATTTCGTCCGTGAGGCCGGCGCGCGGCCATCCGCGGCGATCGGCGTGTCGCCGGCCAAGGTGGTGCGGCTGAGCGGCGCGCTGCCGGACCTGTCGGTGCTGTTCGTATCGCGGGCCGAGGCCTGTGCCCTGGCCCAGGGCGACCCCGACGCCGGTGTCGGCGCCCTCGCCTTCCGTCTTCGTGCTCTGGGCTGCCGGCGCGCCGTCGTGACCGACGGGCCGCGGTCGGCAGCGATCCTGGAGGACGGCGCCGTGCAATTGCAGGCGCCCATCCCGATCTCCGATTCCATGGATGTCACCGGCGCCGGCGATACGCTCGCCGGTATCGCCCTGCTGTCGCTCTGCCGCGGCTTGTCGCTTTATGAAGGAGCCCGCCTCGGGATGGCGTCCGCGATGATCCGGATTGCGACGGGCACGCTGACGGCGACAGGCTTCGAGCGGGACGTTCCAGAGATCGCGAACGCCCTGCCGGCCCCCGAGTGCTATTTCGAAGGATAAGATTTCCATGCCCACGACCCCGCCCTTCAAACTGTCGCGCGAGGTGGCCGACGCTCTTTCCATCGGCAAGCCGGTCGTCGCCCTCGAATCGACGATCATCACGCACGGCATGCCCTGGCCGCAGAATCTCGCAATGGCCGAAAAGGTCGAAGCGATCGTTGCCGAGGAAGGCGCGCTGGCGGCGACCATCGCGGTGCTCGGCGGAGAACTGACCATCGGCCTGGAACGGCCGCAGCTCGAGGCGCTCGCCCAGACCAAGGATGCGCTGAAGCTGTCGCGCGCCGATCTGGCCTATGCCATCGCCACCGGCCGGACTGGTTCGACGACGGTTGCCGCGACGATGATCGCGGCGGCGCTCGCCGGCATCGAGGTGTTCGCCACCGGCGGCATCGGCGGCGTGCATCGCGGCGCGGCCGAAAGCTTCGATATTTCCGCCGATCTGGAGGAGTTCGCACGCACGCCGGTGATCGTCGTCTCCGCCGGGGCGAAGGCCATTCTCGACATTGAGAAAACACTTGAAGTTTTGGAGACAAAAGGCGTTCCTGTCGTCGGTTTTGATACCTCCGACCTTCCCGCCTTCTGGTCCCGCTCGTCCGGTCTGGCGGCCCCCCTGCGGCTCGATACCGCCGATGCCGTTGCATCGTTTCAGCGCGCTCGCCAGGCCTTGGGCCTGACCGGCGGCATGCTGGTCGCCAATCCGGTGCCGGAAGCCTCGGCCATCGACAACTCCACCGTCGGGGCGTGGATCGACCAGGCCCTGGCCGATGCCGACGCCGCCCACATCACGCACAAGGCCGTGACGCCTTATCTGCTCAATCGCATGTTCGAGCTGAGCGAAGGTCGCACGCTTGCCACCAACATCGCGCTGGTGGAATCGAACGCGCGTGTGGCGGCCCGAATCGCGGGCGCGTTGAAGGCCGCCGACGTGGCCGCCGGCCTCTCGTCCTAAACGCTATTCCTCGAGCATGCTTTTGACGGCGATGGCGAGGTCGCGAAGGCTGAAGGGTTTGGCGAGGAAGCCGAATTTCTCGCCTTCCGGCAGGTTCTTGGCGAAGGCGTCCTCGGCATAGCCCGAGACGAAGATGAACTTCAGGCCCGGGTGTTGTTTGCGCAGTTCGCGCAGCAGCGTCGGTCCGTCCATCTCCGGCATCACCACGTCGGAGACCACCAGATCGATCTTGCCGTCGAGCTCCTCCATCACCTCCAGCGCCTCGACGCCCGAAGCCGCCTCGTGCACCTCGTAGCCGCGCATCTTCAGCGCACGCATGTTGCCGGCGCGAACTTGGTCCTCGTCCTCGACGAGCAGGATTGAGGCGGTGCCGGACAGATCCGTCTTGGCTCCCGCCTGCGCCACGGCGCCTTCGGCACGCGGGGCCTCCAGCGCGGTCGGGATATGGCGCGGCAGGAAGATGCGGAAGGTGGTGCCCTCGCCCTCCTTCGATTCGACGAAGATGAAGCCGCCCGACTGCTTGATGATGCCGTAGACCATCGACAGGCCGAGGCCGGTGCCCTTGCCGATCTCCTTCGTCGTGAAGAACGGCTCGAAGATCCGTTCGGCGACCTGCGGCGGCATACCGGAGCCGGTGTCGGCGACCTCGACGAGAACGAAGTCGCCCTCGTTCATCTCGGCATAACCCAGGGCCTTTACCTCGTCGGACGGCACGTTGCGCGTCGAGATGGTGATCTTGCCGCCCTCGCTGCTCATGGCGTCGTGGGCATTCTTGACGAGGTTGGTGATCACCTGCTCGAACTGCCCGATATCGGCCATCACCGGCCAGAGATCGCGGGCGTGATGGCGCTCCAACTTGACCAGATCGCCGGAAATCCGCTGCAGGAGCAGGTTCATGTCGGCGATCACGTCGGTAAGGTTCAGCATCTTCGGGCGCATGGTCTGCCGCCGCGAATAGGCGAGCAGCTGGCGCACCAGCGAAGCCGCCCGATTGGCACTCTGCTTGATCAAGAGCAGATCCTGGAAGGACGGATCGCCGGTCTTGTGGTTCAAGAGCAGGAAGTCGACCGAGGCCGTGATGATCGTCAGCACGTTGTTGAAGTCGTGCGCGATGCCGCCGGCGAGATTGCCGATCGCCTGCATTCTCTGGCTCTTGGCGAACTGTTCCTCCAGGGCCCGCTGATCGGTGATATCGACGCCATACAGGATGGCGGCGTCGCCGGACTCGTCCGTGATGTCGGAGACGGCGCTCATATAGAGCTTCAGCGTCCGCCCCTGAGCGCCCGGAATCTCGGCATCGACAGGCGCGATGTCGGCTTCGCCCCGCTTGGCGGCGGAGAGAGCCTGCTTGAGGAGCGTATGCGATTCTTCGTTCAGGCCGCCGAGGATGTTGCCCCCGGTGGTCTGGCCGAACATCCGGGCGAAGGCGGCATTGGCGCGCAGCACTTGGCCGGTCTCGTCGAGCGCGGCGATCGCCATCGGCGAGGAATTGAAGAAGCGCGTGAAGCGGACCTCGGCGACCTGCAGCGCATCGGCACCGCCGGGCTCGACGCTGCGGTTGAGAACGAGGGTGCGGCTGAGGCCGACAGTGCCGTTTTCGCCGCCGACGCTGCGCAGCAGGCGGACGGGCAAACGGTGGCCGTCCGCGGTGATCAGGTCCAGATCGATCGCCTTGTCGCTCGCGTCTTCCGAATCGAGATCTGCCTCCAGAAGCGGCAGCGAATCCTCGGCGATGAAGTCGCTGATCGATCGGGTGCTCGGCTGGAAGGAGCCGAGGTCGATCTTGAGCCAGTTGGCGAGCGTCGCATTGATGTAGACGAGCCGCCCGGACCGGTCGTCGGAGAAGAATCCCGCCGGCGCGTGGTCGAGGTAGTCGATCGCGTGCTGCAGATCCTTAAAGAACGTCTCTTCCTTCTCACGCTCCGCCGTAATGTCGGCGATCTGCCAGGCGAGCAGCGGTCCGCCGCGATGAGCGAGCGGGCGCACCGACACGCGATACCAGCGCGGATCGTTGGCCGGGGCGCCGGCGAGCGGCCGCGGCAGACGGAATTCCTCCTGCCCGGACAGATTTTCGCGGGCCAGGCTGGCCAGACGATAGATCGCCTCCGAGGCGTCGGGTTCGCGCGCCAGCAGGCGCTCGATGCCCTTGACGTCGCCAGCCGAGGCCGCGCCCGTCGCCTCGCCATAGGCGCGGTTGGCATAAATGATTCGGCCACGGCGATCGACGATCAGCGTTCCGACCGCCAGGCTGTCGAGATAGTCGCGGGCGATGCCGCTGTCGGCGGCCCGACTGCCCAGTTGCACCAGCCCGAGCGCCAAGGCGAAGATCGTCAGCATCCCCACCATGGCCAGGATGGCGAACGTCACCAACAGCGCCCGGCCACCGTAGGAATTTCCGGCAAGGGCCAGCCCAGCCGCCATGACCAGGATGAATCCGCCCAGGATCAGGAGGCGGCGAATGCCGCTGGCGCTACCGGTTCGGTCCACGAGGGGCTTTTCGCCCATGTTGCCCGCTACCACTTTCATCTGGTCCTTATGGTGATCTGCTTCCTGCGGCCGCATCTTGGACCGAAAAGGCACGACAAGGCGAGTACCGCAACGGCGCCCGGCCGCGTCCGGCCGAGCCTGTTATCTCGGCGACATCTTTTGGTTGCAATACGGATGATTTCCCTCGAGTGTTTTGCCCTAAGCTCTTGACACTTCGCAGTTGCGCAACTCATCCCATGCCCCACATGGTGCGGAAATTCAACGGAGCGCTCGCGGCCAGCTGCCGCCGATGATCCGACTCGGAACGAAAATGAGGACAAAACGATGCGAGCTTGGCTTGTAGAACTCCTGGGAGAGGGCTTGGCTCAAATCGTTTGGACCTTCATGGCCGCCGCCATCGTCATCGGGCTGGCTCTCGTCTCGGTCTGGATCATTCGCAAGTTTTTCACCGGCTCGCTACGCGCCGGCGCCAAGGGCAAGCAGCCGCGACTCGGCATCGTCGACGCCGTCAACATCGATCCGAAGCGGAAGCTGGTGCTGATCCGCCGCGACGATGTCGAGCACCTTCTTCTCGTCGGCGGGCAAAACGACATGCTGGTGGAGCCTGGAATCGCCCGAACCGGCAAAACCGCCAAGCGGCAGCCGCCGCTGTTCTCCGAACCCTGGCCGGACCTCGCCGAATCCTCGGCGGACGACGTCGCTACCGGCGCTCCGCCGCAGGCCGCGCCGCGACCGGCCCGTCTGAAGCCGGAAGCGCCCGTCCCGGCGACGCGGCGCCCGGAACCCAAGACGCAACCGCCCCAGGTCACGGCGGCAGCGGCGGTTGTCACCGAGCCGAGCGTGGCGCCGTTGCCGACGATCCTACCGGCGGAGACGCCCACCGCTCCCGTCGAGTGGCCGGTCTTCTCGGCTCCCGAAGAGGCCGAAGAGCGGGACCCCGACGATGCCGATGCGTCCCATGCCGATGCACCGTTGCCGTCGGTCCAACCGGTTGTCCCGGACGAGCGTGTCGCCGCGCCGGCTGCCCGGCAGGAACCGTCGTCGGCGCCGGCCAGCCCGCGCCTAAGCGCGCCGCGGCAGCCAGCGGCACCGGCCCCCTCGTTTCTCCGCTCCCGCTCTGTGGAAGGCAGCGATCAAGCGCCGGCAGAACCGGTGCGCCCCGCCGCTCCTCCACGTCCGGTAACGACACCGACCTGGCCGCAGCAGCCGGTAACGGCACCAGCCAGGCAGGCCGAACAGCCGGCGATATCGGCGGGCGACCGTAGCGGCCGTGTCGGGGCGAGTGCGACACCGGCGCCGGTGTCGCAGCCCTCGGCGGTCGCTGCGTCTCCGCAGGCTGGGGAGCCGCGCCGCGATGCGGCACGCGTTTCGGCCGAACCCACCGCGCCCACGGAGGAACAGCGCGAGCCGTTCGTCCCTTCCATCAAGCCGGAGGATTCGTTGCTCGACGGGGCCGATACGGTCGGTCGAGGACCACTCTCGGTTCGCAGCTTCGTCACCAACGTACAGCAGAGCCGCAGCCGCGAAGGCTCGCCAGCGCCGGCCGTCGAACCGCGGCCGCTCGACCTTCGCCCCAGCCGGCCGACATTCCCGCCGCGCCGCGAGCCACGGATCGAACCCGAACTGCCGCAGCCGCCTCGGCCTCAACAGAGCGCGGCGCAGGAAAGCCCCGTACCCGCCGCCGACAGCCCGATGCCCGCGCGGCCGCCTCAGCCCGACGTCCAGCCGCGTCCCTCGCTGGCCCGGCTCTTCACCGAGGATGCTGACGATCCGATCTCGCCCTCGCGCACGGCGGCCGGCGCGTCGTCGCCTCTGCAGCAGCCTTCATCGCAGGAGCCTGAACCTGCAGCGTTCACCGACGGCGAAACGAAGGGCACCGCGTCGCGGCCGAAGACGCTGGAAGAGGAGATGGAGGCGCTGCTGGGCGACTTCTCGCTCGACGCGCCGGAGCGCCGCTGAGAATCTCTGGCGGGACCGGGCGGCAACTGCCGAGCGGCCGCACGCATCTGCTGCACCGGCGGAGTTTTCCGCCGGTGCCATGACGACGATCAGGCGGCTTGCTGGTTGGCCTGTTCGGCGAACTTGGCGAGTTGTGTCGCCACCACGGCCGCCCCGTTCAGGCGCTTTTCGGGCGTCGGCCAGTCACGCTGCAGCACGATCGACTGGTCGGGCCGGATCTTCGCCAGAACACCCTGCTCGCCGATATAGCGGACCAGCGCGGCCGGATTGGCGAAGCTCTTGTCGCGGAACTGGATGACGATGCCCTTCGGCCCGGCATCGAGCTTCTCGATGTTCGCCTGCCGGCACAGCGCCTTGACGAAGACCACCTTGAGCAGATGGTCGACTTCCGTCGGCATCGGTCCGAACCGGTCGATCAGCTCAGCCCCGAAGGCATCGATCTCGCGCGGGTCGTCGAGATCGGCCAGGCGGCGATAGAGGCTCATGCGAAGCTGCAGATCGGGCACGTAGCTCTCGGGGATCATCACCGCCGTGCCGACGCTGATCTGCGGCGACCATTGGCCATCCGTCGCGGCCGCGTCCCCCTTCATCTCGGCGACAGCCTCCTCCAGCATCTGCTGGTAGAGTTCGAAGCCGACCTCCTTGATGTGGCCGCTCTGCTCCTCGCCGAGCAGATTGCCGGCGCCGCGCTGGTCGAGATCGTGACTGGCGAGCTGGAAGCCGGCGCCCAGCGTATCGAGCGACTGCAGCACCTTCAGCCGGCGGTCGGCGCCAGCCGTCGGCGTCTTGTTTGCCGGAATGGTCAAGAGCGCGTAGGCGCGTTGCTTGGAGCGCCCGACCCGGCCGCGAAGCTGATAGAGCTGGGCGAGGCCGAACATGTCGGCGCGATGCACGATCATCGTGTTGGCCGACGGGATGTCGAGCCCGGATTCGACGATGGTGGTCGACAAGAGCACGTCGTACTGGCCGTCGTAGAAGGCGTTCATGATGTCGTCGAGCTCGCCGGCCGGCATCTGCCCATGAGCGACGGCGACCTTCAGCTCCGGGACGTGGTCGTCGAGAAACTCCTTGATGCCTGCGAGATCGCTGATCCGCGGCACGACGTAGAAGCTCTGCCCGCCGCGATAGCGCTCGCGCAGCAGCGTCTCGCGCACCACCAGCGGATCGAAGGGCGCGACGAAGGTCCTGACCGCCATGCGGTCCACCGGCGCGGTGGTGATCAGCGACAGTTCGCGCACGCCGGTCAGCGCCAATTGAAGCGTGCGCGGGATCGGCGTCGCCGACAGCGTCAGGACGTGAACGTCAGACTTCAGCTCCTTCAGCCGTTCCTTGTGCTTGACGCCGAAATGCTGCTCCTCGTCGACGATGAGCAGCCCGAGGTTCTTGAAGTCGACGCTCTTGCCGAGCAGCGCGTGGGTACCGACGACGATGTCGACCGTGCCCTCCTTGAGGCCTTTCTTGGTGGCCGTCAGATCCTTCGCCGTGACCAGACGGGACGCCTGGCCGACGGTCAGCGGAAGGTCGCGGAAACGCGCCGCGAAGGTCTTGTAATGCTGGCGGGCGAGCAGCGTCGTCGGCACGACGACGGCAACCTGCAAACCATTCATGGCCGCGACGAAGGCCGCGCGCAGCGCCACTTCCGTCTTGCCGAAACCCACGTCGCCGCAGATCAGCCGATCCATCGGCCGGCCTTCGGCGAGGTCGTCGACGACGGCGTCGATCGCCGCCATCTGGTCGTCGGTCTCTTCATAGGGGAAGCGCGCGGCGAACTCGCCCCACAACCCGTCCGGCGGCACCAGTTTCGGCGCGCCGCGCGTCATCCGCTGGGCGGCAAGCTGGATCAGGGCTCCCGCCATATCGAGCAGGCGCTTCTTGAGCTTGGCCTTGCGCGCCTGCCAGGCCCCGCCGCCGAGCTTGTCGAGCACCGCGTCGGAGCCCTCGCCGCCGTAGCGCGACAGAAGCTCGATGTTCTCGACCGGCAGGAACAGCCGATCCTCGCCGGCGTAGCGCAGCTCGAGGCAATCGTGCGGCGCGCCAGCCGCCTCGATGGTGCGAAGGCCGACGAAGCGGCCGATGCCGTGGTCGACGTGGACGACGATGTCGCCCTCGTTGAGCCCGGTGACGTCGGAGATGAAGTCCGCGCCGCGCTTCTTGCGGCGGCCGCGCCGCACCAGCCGATCGCCCAGCACGTCCTGTTCGCCAATGACGGCGAGATCGCCGGCCTCGAAGCCCGCCTCAATGCCCAGCACCGCCGCGGCGACCTTCGACTTGTCGAGCGCCAACGCCTCGGAGAGCGATTCCACCGGCGCCAGGCCACCGAGACCATGCTCTTCCAGCACTTGGCAAAGGCGGTCGCGAGAGCCCTCCGACCATGCGGCGACGACCACACGCTTGCCGCTGGCGCGCTGGCTGGCGATATGCGCGACGGCCGCCTCGAAGACGTTGACGTCGCCCGCCTGGCGTTCGCCCGCGAAATTGCGGCCGCGCACGACATCGAGATTATAGGTTTCCGGCGTTCCGGCGTCGGTGGTGGCGTAGGCCGACAGTCGGATCGGATCGGCGCTCGCCAGCCCGCCGGCCAGCTCGTCCTCGGAGAGATAGAGCGCGTCCGGCTCGACCGGATGGTAGGGCACGCTGTCGGCGGAGCCCTCGGCGACGCTCTGGCGGCGCGCCTGGTAGTGATCGTCGATGGTCTTGCGGCGCTCGCCCACCGCCTCGCCGACCAGATGGTCGAGCACCACGGTGAAGCCCGCCGCATAGTCGAACAGCGTGTCGAGCTTTTCGTAGAACAGCGGCAGCCAGTGCTCCATGCCGGAAAAGCGGCGGCCCTCACTGATCGCCGTATAGAGCGCGTCGTCGCGCGCCGGCGCACCGAATCGGCGGACGTAGTTGGAGCGGAAACGGCTGATCGTCTCGTCCTTCAGCGCCACTTCGCTGACCGGCGACAGTTCGAAGGTCTTGCGCTGACCGGTGGTGCGCTGGCTCTGGGGATCGAAGGAGCGGATCGTCTCCAGCGTGTCGCCGAAAAAGTCGAGCCGCACCGGCTCCTCTTCACCCGGCGCGAAGAGATCCAGAATGCCGCCGCGCACCGCGTATTCGCCGCGCTCGCGCACCGTGGCCACCCGCTCGAACCCACCGCGCGTCAGCACCGCGATGATGGCGTCCATGGCCAGCCGGTTGCCGGCGCGCGCCGAGATCGACTCGGCCTGCAGCACTTCCAGAGGCGGCATCTTCTGCAACAGCGCGTTGGCCGTGGTCAGGATGATCGCGCGGTGCGGGTTCTGCCGCAGGGCGCCGATCGCCGCCATCGCCGACAGCCGGCGTGCCGCCGCCTCGCTCGACGGGCCGACGCGGTCATAGGGCAAGCAGTCCCAGCCGGGCAGACCGAGCACCGGAAGCTCCGGCGCCACGAAGCGCAAGGCATCTTCCAGTTCACCCATGCGGGCGCCGTCGCGCATGACGAAGACGATCGGCGCCTCGCCGCGCCGCCTGGCGATCTCGGCCAGCAGGAAGGCGTCATAGCCGTCCGCCACATGCCCGATCGTCAGGCCGCCGCCGGCCGCCAGTGCCTTGTCGAGTTTGGCCGGAAGGCTCATGACTGTGCGACATCTCCCACGGCGTAGAACTGCTTGATCCGCCGGAACAGCGGCGTGTCGTATTCTTCCGGCGCCGGTTCGTTCTGGGCCAGCCAGGAAAACAGCGTCACGTCGGGAAGTTCCATCAGGCGCTCGTAGTCCTCCAGCTCGGAATCGGGCAGGTTTGCGATCTCGGCGTCGGCGAAACGGCCGAGCACCAGATCCATTTCGCGGGTGCCGCGATGCCAGGAGCGGAACAGCGCCTTGCGCCGGCGGACGTCGAGATCGCTCGAAGAGCGCTCAGTACCAGTCATCGTCTTCGTCTCGTTCAAGGGATGTCGTCTCTATATAGGGAGCGATTTCGCCTGTCAGCCTTGTCTCGCCGCTCGGGTGGGATAAAGGTCTCGCCCATGCGCCCGTCCACGCTCGATCCGCTGTTCGCTCCGGTGTCCGTTCTAGGCGGCGTGGGGCCGCGCGTCGCGGCTCTTCTGCAAACCCTGCTCATGCCGGCCGGGGCACCGGGCGAGGCGCGGGTGCGCGACCTTCTGTTCCACCTGCCCTCGGGCGTGGTCGACCGGCGCCAGCGCGGCGAGATCGCCACCGCCCCGGAAGGCTCGATCGTCACGCTGACCGTGCGCATCGACCGTCACCAGGCGCCCAATCGGGCGGCCAAGGGCGCGCCCTATCGGGTGTTCGCCGACGACGAGACCGGCGAGATCGCGCTGGTCTATTTCCGCGGCCAGCCGCAATGGTTGGACAAGCTGCTGCCGGTCGGCGAGACCATGCTCGTCTCGGGCCGCGTCGAATGGTTCAACGGCCGGCCGCAGATGGTGCATCCGGATTTCGTCTGTCCTCTGGACGAAGCCGATTCAATGCCGATGGTCGAGCCGATCTATCCGATGACGGCCGGCCTGTCGCCCAAGGTGCTGCGCAAGGCCGTGCTGTCGGCCCTGGAGCGCACGCCGGCGCTGCCCGAATGGATCGACGAGAGCGTCGTTTCCCGCCAGACCTTTCCGAATTTCGAGGAGGCGATCGATCGGCTGCACAATCCGGCCGATCCGTTGTCTGTGGCGCCGGAAAGTGCCGCCCACCGCCGCCTCGCCTATGACGAGTTCCTGGCCGGCCAGCTGGCGCTCGGCCTGTCGCGCCAGCGTATGAAGAAGGCCAAGGGGCGCAGTCTGGCGGGCGACGGCCATTTGCGCCGCGCCATCCTCGCCGCCCTGCCCTTCCGCTTGACCGACGCCCAGGATCAGGCGCTGAACGAAATCTTCGCCGACATGGCGGAGCCCGACCGCATGCTGCGGCTGCTCCAGGGCGACGTGGGTTCGGGCAAGACGGTGGTGGCGTTGATGGCGATGGCGGCGGCGGCGGAGGCTGGCGCGCAGTCCGCCCTGCTCGCGCCGACCGAGATTCTGGCGCGCCAGCACCATGCCGGCCTCGTGCAGCTCTGCGAGGCGGCGGGACTTGAGATGGTGCTTTTGACCGGACGTGACAGCGGCCGGGCACGCGCCGAAAAGCTCGACGCGATCGCTTCCGGCCGCTCCCAGATCGTCGTCGGCACGCACGCACTCTTCCAGGATGACGTCGTCTATCACGATCTCGGCCTTGTCGTCGTCGACGAGCAGCACCGCTTCGGCGTCCACCAGCGCATCAACCTGACCCGCAAGGGCCAGCGCCCGGACCTGCTGGTGATGACGGCGACGCCGATCCCGCGCACGCTGGTGCTTGCCGCCTTCGGCGACATGGACGTCTCGCGTTTGGCCGGCAAGCCGCCGGGACGCCAGCCGATCACCACGGTGGCCGTACCGGACGCCCGGCTTTCCGAGATCGTGGCCAGGGCTGGCCAAGCGATCGACCAGGGCGAGAAGATCTACTGGATCTGCCCGCTCGTCGAGGAGTCGGAAAAGAGCGATCTGACCGCCGCCCAGGAGCGCTACGAGAGCCTGCGCGCCCATTTCGGCGACCAGGTCGGGCTCGTCCACGGGCGCATGAGCGGCGAGGAAAAGGACGCCGCCATGGCCGCGTTCAAGGACGGCCAGACCCGCCTCGTCGTCGCCACCACGGTGATCGAGGTTGGCGTCGACGTGCCGGACGCCACGATCATCGTCATCGAGCACGCCGAGCGCTTCGGCCTCGCACAGCTGCATCAGCTGCGCGGCCGGGTCGGGCGCGGCTCGAAACCGTCGTCCTGCGTGCTGCTCTATCGCCCGCCGCTCGGCGAGGTCGCCAAGGCTCGCATCGCGGTGATGCGCGAGACCGAGGACGGCTTCCGCATCGCCGAGGAAGACCTGAAGCTGCGCGGCGAAGGCGACCTGCTCGGCACCAAGCAGTCCGGCCTGCCGGGCTTCAAGATCGCGCGGCTGGAGCACCACGCCGACCTTCTGGAGATCGCGCGTGACGACGCCCGCATGATCCTCGCCAAAGATCCGGAGCTCCAGACGCCCCGCGGCGAGGCTCTGCGGACGCTGCTCTATCTATTCGGGAGAGACGAGGCGGTGCGGCTGCTGCGCTCGGGGTAGCTGCCCCACTCTAGGCCGAGGTGGGGTGGCCGGATAGCGCTCCCATGTCACTCAGTTCGCCGTAACTGTCGCACTCGCGCCGAGGATCACTATCTTCGGCCGATTGACGTAGAGAAATGGCATCTGAAGTAGCTTCTTTACATGGATCGGAGGAGCGAGCTGTGCCTGTTGTGCCGGCACGCGCGCCGTCCGCGTGCTTCTGTGATCCCCCAGAATCCGTCCGGCCGCTTCGTGATTGACTCATGTGCCAACCTTTTGATGGAGATGTCGTATGTCAGAGAAAAATCTGGAGTTATTTATTGATCTCTCTCGAGATTGGCATGAAAGCTATGCTGGTAGGCAGAAAATAGAGTGGCAGGTAACCGTTGCACTTTGGGCGGTGTTGGCATTTGGCATCAATTTTACAACCGATAAAGATCTTGGCTGGGAGGTCTGGCTTGTATACATCGCTGTCTTGGTCCATGCGCTATGGGTGCGAGGCACCTGGAATGCACATCGTCTTGATCGACATAAACGCAACTATTGGGCATCCTGCGCTGAAGCTGCTGTCAAAGGCGAGTTGCTGCCTACGGAACCCAACTTTGAAAGGCTAGGTCGCCAGAAGTCGTGGACTATGCCATTTCTCGATTGGTCTTTATGCTTCCAGATAGCGTCGACTTTCATGCTAGCGACATGCATCGTATTAATATCGGGGACTACTAGGCCTCTGCCCTCGTCGATCGAGGCCTGTACGAACTCTACGTCCGCTTCGGCTGAAGATTGACCCCTCCCATCTCGCGGGAGGAATGATCATCGCTTCAGCATCCGCGTCGCCTTCGCCGCCAACCGTGTCCGGGAGCGGTTCTCAGCCCCGGCGGATGTCGGCGACGAGCCGGTCCCAGTTGCCGTGCGCGATCGCGGTCTTATCGGTGTCCGACAGGTCGGCCGTTTCCAGAAAATGGCGAGCGCCGCCGTCCGGCGTGAAGACGTAAGGGTAGTCGGCCGAAAACAGGATGCGCTCGGGACCGAGGACCTCCATGGCCCAGCGCAGATAGCGCTGGCTCCACACGCCGCTCGGCGTGACCGAGACGTTGTGCCGGAAATAGTCGGAGATCGGCCGGTCGAGCTTGGCCGGGCCGGTCAGATTGTCGATCCGATCGAGGAAGAACAGCACCACCTCGCCCCAATGGCCGGTGATGAGCTGGAGATCGGGAAAGCGATCGAACACGCCGGCCAGCACCATGCGCAGAATCTGGATGCCCGTTTCGTAGTGCCAGCCCACCCCGAAGGTCGCCAGTCCCATTCCGAGGTCGCCCAGGCCGCCATAAAGCGCCTCGCGGACCTCGGGTTGCGGCGACTGCGGGTGGATGTAGAGCGGCGCGCGCAAGGCCGCCGCCGTCTCGAAGATCGGCCAGTTGTCGCGATGGTCGAGATTGCGCTCGCGCGTGCGGCCGAACAGCATGCCGCCGTTCAGGCCGAGGCTCCTGACCGCGCGTTCCAGCTCCTGCGCGGCCGCGTCCGGGGCGGGCGCGGCCAGCGTCGCGAACCCCTGGAAGCGATCGGGCCGCGCCCGCACCGTCTCGGCCAGCAGGTCGTTGGTCGCGCTCTGCAAGGCTACGGCGTCCGCCGGCTCCAGGCCGTGCAGGCCGGCGGCCGTCAGCGACAGGACCTGAACGTCGACGCCGCTCGCGTCCATGTCCGCACTGCGCTGGTCGCCGAGATCGGCCAGCCGCGCTCCGATCTCGCCGCGCTCCGAAATCTGAAAGGCCGGGTCGCGCCAGCGCGGGTCCAGCCCGCGCCATGCGGACAGCGCCGCAGGCGTGACGAAATGCTCTTCCAGGCCGACGATCTTCATGAGGGGACGCTTTCGACACATGCCGCAGCCCGGCGGCGTTCAGTCTCGCCGGCGGGCTATTCCGCCAGTTCCGTCGCGCGTGGCCGGGGCCGCATCTGGGCTTCGACCTCGCGCGAGGCTTCCTTGACGCTCTTGACCTGGCGCTCACGATCGGCGGTCACCAGCCCGGCCGAGATGATCAGCTTGGCCGCCTCCTCGATCGTCATGTCGAGAATGCGCACGTCTTCCTTCGGCACATACAGCAGGAAACCGGATGTCGGATTCGGCGTCGTCGGGAGAAACACGGCATAGGCCTCCACCCCATCCTCGGCGAAGATCGTGGCCACCTCGCCCCGCGCGCTGGTGGCGATGAAGGCAAGCGACCACAGACCCTTGCGCGGATATTCGATCAGGCCCGCCATCTGAAACGACGACGCGCGGTCGGACAGCACCGTCTCGAAGATCTGCTTCAGCGCCGTATAGACGGTTCTGACCAGCGGCATGCGCCCGAGCAAATGCTCGCCCCAGCCCAGCACCGTACGGCCGATCAGGTTGGCGGCCAGGAAGCCGACCAGGGTGATCGTCACCAGCGCCACCAGAAGCCCGAAGCCGGGAATCGGA
This sequence comes from Consotaella aegiceratis, assembly GCF_036541425.1. Classification (NCBI taxonomy): domain Bacteria; kingdom Pseudomonadati; phylum Pseudomonadota; class Alphaproteobacteria; order Hyphomicrobiales; family Aurantimonadaceae; genus Consotaella; species Consotaella aegiceratis. Next base: position 5,880 of record NZ_JAZHFT010000014.1, on the reverse strand, counting down.
AACGGCAGATAGGTGTTCGGCGTATAGCGGGCGGGAATATAGGGCGTCACCCAGCCATCCACCCACTGGACGAAGGACCAGGTCAGCCAGATTGTGATCGCCAGCGGGGCCAGCACCACGAAACCGGTCAGAAAATACGTGCGAAGCCGCGTCATGCCGGCAGTCACCCTCTCGAGAGCATCACCTTGCGCGGCAGGCCGCTGCAGCTCCGCTCGATGTGCGGATCCCTCAACATCTCTTTCTATTGACGGCGTTTTTCAAGTCCGGCTCTGTTGCAGGGCAGCATTTTCCTGATCCAACCTGATCACTCGACCGTGACCGACTTGGCGAGATTTCTCGGCTGATCGACGTCGGTCCCCATGTGAACCGCCGTGTGATAGGCGAGAAGCTGCAACGGAATGGCGTAGACGATCGGCGTCAGGATCTCCGGCATCGCCGGCAGGACGATCGTCTCGGCGTCTTGGACCGCGCCGCTCTTCGCGCCCTTCTCGTCGGTCAAAAGGATGATGCGCCCGCCGCGCGCCACGACCTCCTGCATGTTGGAGACCGTCTTTTCGAACACGCGGTCGCTCGGCGCCACCACCACCACCGGCATGGTATCGTCGATCAGCGCGATCGGACCGTGCTTCAGCTCGCCGGCGGCGTAGCCCTCGGCATGGATGTAGCTGATTTCCTTCAGCTTGAGCGCGCCCTCCAGCGCCAGCGGATAGGAAAAGCCGCGTCCCAGGAACAGCGCATGCCGCTTGGTCGCCATGTCGTGCGCGAGCCGTTCGATACGGGCGTCCAGCCTGAGCGCGGCATTCGCCAGCCTCGGTGCCTCGGCCAGCGCCTCGGTCAGCGCCAGTTCCTCGTCCGTGCCCAGGACACCGCGCTCTGCGCCCGCGCGCACGGCGAGCGCGGCGAGCGCGATCAGCTGGCAGGTGAAGGCCTTGGTCGAGGCGACGCCGATTTCCGGCCCGGCCAGCGTCGGCCAGACGAGATCGGATTCGCGCGCGATGGTCGATTCCGCCACGTTGACGACCGCGGCGGTCGTCAGCCCTTCGGCCTTCGCATGGCGCAGCGAGGCAAGCGTATCCGCCGTCTCGCCCGACTGGGAGACGAACAGCGCCAGATCGACGCCGTCGAGCGGACTTTCGCGATAGCGAAACTCGGAGGCGACATCGATATCACAGGGAATGCGCGCGTAGCGTTCGAAGAAATAGCGCCCGGTGAGCCCGGCATAGTAACCGGTGCCGCAGGCCGAGATCGCCATCCGGCGCACCTTGGTAAAGTCGATTTCCTGGCCCATCGGCAGCCGCGTGCGGCCGCTGGCCATGTCGACGAAGGCCGAAAGCGTATGCGAGATCACCTCGGGCTGCTCGTGGATCTCCTTCTGCATGAAGTGGCGGAAATCGCCCTTGTCGACATAGAACGTCCGGCCCGTCGCGCGGCGGACCGGCCGCGTCACCGGATTGCCGGCCTCGTCGAAGATCTCGGCGCCCTGGCGCGTCAGCACCACCCAGTCGCCGTCCTCCAGATAGCGCACGGCCTCGGTAAACGGCGACAGCGCGATCCCATCCGAGCCGAGGAACATCTCGCCCTCGCCGTCGCCGACCGCCAGCGGCGAGCCCCGCCGCGCGCCGATCAGCAAATCGTCGTGGCCCTCGAAGACGAAGGCGAGCGCGAAGGCGCCCTCCAGGCGGCCCAGCGAGCGCTGCACGGCGGCCTGGGGGCTGGCCCCGGCGTCGAGTTCGCGCGTCACCAGATGGGCGACGGTCTCCGTGTCGGTCTGGCTTTCGAAGCTGTAGCCGTCCGCTTCCAGTTCGGAGCGCAGCTCGCGGAAATTCTCGATGATGCCGTTATGGACAACCGCGACCTTGGGCGTCGCATGCGGATGGGCGTTGCCCTCGGTGGCCGCGCCGTGCGTCGCCCAGCGGGTATGGCCAATGCCGATGGCGCCTTCGAGCGGACGCTGCGCCAGCACGCGTTCCAGGTTGACCAGCTTTCCCTGGGCGCGCCGCCGCGTCAGCCGGCCGGCTTCCAGCGTGGCGACGCCCGCCGAATCGTAGCCGCGATATTCCAGGCGTTTCAGAGCGTCGACCAGTCGCCCGGCCACCGGCTCACGGCTGACGATGCCAATGATCCCGCACATCGCGTTCCTCCGTGTGGTCTCGATCCGTGTGGTCTCGATCCGCGTGGTCTCCAACGACCTCGACCTTCATACACGGCGCGGTCGTCGTCGAGCATCACTTTCCATATACGATGGTGAACAGCCGGTCTTACGATGCCGGCTTGCCGGCCTTGGCCTTGCGCGCCGTCTTGGCCGCCTTCGCGGCCTGGGCGCGCTCGCGCACCGCCTTGCCCCGGCCTTCCTTGTTGACCTGGCGGGCCCGGCCGAAGGCCAGCGCATCGGCCGGAACGTCCTCGGTGATGGTGCTGCCCGAGGCGACATAGGCGCCCTCGCCGATCGACACCGGGGCGACGAGCGAGGAGTTGGAGCCGATGAACACGCCGGCGCCGATTTCGGTGCGGTGCTTCAAGGCACCGTCGTAGTTGCAGGTGATGGTGCCGGCGCCGATGTTCGACTTCGCCCCCACCGTGGCGTCGCCGATATAGGTGAGATGATTGACCTTGGCGCCTTCGGCGACGACCGCATTCTTCACCTCGCAGAAATTGCCGACCTTGGCGCCGGTCTTGAGGTCCGCGCCGGGTCGCAGCCGGGCGAAGGGGCCGACCGAGGCGCCCTCGCCCACCACCGCGCCCTCGACATGGCTGAAGGCATGGATGACGGCACCGGTCTCCACCGTCGCGCCGGGACCGAAGACCACGTTCGGCTCGATCGTCACGTCGGAGGCGATCGACGTGTCGTGGGCGAAGAACACCGTTTCCGGCGCGACCAGCGTGACGCCGGCCAGCATCATCTCGCGGCGCTTGCGTGCCTGCCACGTCGCCTCGACGCGCGCCAGCTCGACGCGGGAATTGACGCCCATCACCTCGTCCTCAGCCGCCTCGATGGCGCGCACCGTGCCGCCCGCGGCGCGGGCGATGGCGACGATGTCGGTGAGATAGTATTCGCCCTTGGCGTTGTCGTTGCCGACGCGTTCGATCAGATCCAGCGCGACCATGCCGCGGATCGCCATGACGCCGCTGTTGCAGAAATTGAGCAGCCGCTCGGCCTCGCTGGCGTCCTTGTCCTCGCGGATCGCCATCAGCTGCCCGTCCGCCTCGATCAGCCGTCCGTAGCCGGTCGGGTCCTCGGCACGGAAGCCGATGACGCAGATATGGGCGCCGGCCAGCAGCGCCGCGCGGGCCCGCGTCAGCGTCTCGGGCCGAATGAGCGGCGTGTCGCCGTAGAGGATCAGAAGATCGTCGAAGCCTTCCTCGATCGCCCCGCGCGCCGCCAGCACGGCATGGGCGGTGCCGAGACGCTCGGTCTGCTCGTGGGTGGACACGCGGTCGGCATGGGCCTTGCGTACCTCCGTCTCCACCTCCTCGGCATCGCGGCCGATCACCAGCGCCAAACGGTCCGATCCGGCCGCCGCCGCGGTATTGGCCACATGGCGAACCATCGGCAGACCCGCGACCTGGTGCAGGACCTTGGCTTTGGCGGATTTCATCCGCGTTCCTTCGCCGGCGGCCAAGATGATCGACAGGCAGGTTCGGGGCATGAGATGCTCTCGCAGAGGTGATTCGATGGACCGGCGCAAACGCGCCGGGCGGCGATCGCTATATCACGATCGCTCGATGTTGAGGACGTTCGGCAGGACAGAGCGCGACCGGAGACGGTATGCCGCCGCTAGCCGATCGTCTGAAGCGCGGGAAAGGTTTCGAGCAGCCAGAAGGACAGGGTCTGCATCCCGCCGGTGAGAAACAGCACGCCGGTGACGACCAGAAGTCCGCCCATCGCCTTTTCGACCACGCCGAAATAGCGGCGGAAGCGGGTCATCATCTTCAAAAACGCTCCCGAAAAGGTCGCCGCGAGCACGAAGGGAATGCCGAGCCCGGCCGAATAGAAGGCGAGCATCAGCGCGCCCTCGCCCGCTGTGTCGTGAGCGCCCGCCAGGCCCAGGATCGCGCCGAGCACGGGACCGATGCACGGCGTCCAGCCGAAGGCGAAGGCCAGCCCCATCAGATAGGCGCCAAACACGCTGCGCGGTTTGTCCGGCGAGCGCAGCCTGAGTTCGCGCGACAGCATCGAAAGGCGGAACACGCCGAGAAAATTGAGGCCCATGACGATGATCAGGATGCCCGCCGCCACGCCGAGCCAGTCGAGGTTGCGCCGAAGCATGAAGCCGATCGAGCTGGCGCTGGCGCCCAGCAGCACGAAAACCGTCGAGAACCCGAGAACGAAGACGATCGCCGTCCCGATCAGCCGGCCATAACCGAGCCGCAAAGCCGGCCCATCTTTCAGATCGTCCACCGTCACGCCGGCCATGTAGCACAGATAAGGCGGCACCAGGGGCAGAACGCATGGCGACAGAAAGGACAGTGCGCCTGCCAGCACCGCCGTCGGATAGGAGACGTCCGAGATCATCGGAGCATGCCTTTCGTTGAACCATCGCCGTCGGCCGCCGTTTCCGCCGCAGCGGTGGGTGTCTCGGGGACGGCGATCCGCGAACGACCACCTTCTATCGGTCGCCGCCCTGCGCGGCAAATGGCTTCGCGGTGGCGGAACCAAAGTTGACAAACCGTGTTGGATTTAGATGCTGCACCGCAGCATTCCCTTTCCACGAGATGCCGAGTGCCCATGCGACCGAGACGCCTGTTCGCCCTCGTTTCTCTGGCAAGCCTGTCGCTGATCGGCCTTTCGGGATGCATGGTTCCCAACGAGTTCAGCTCGGTCGAGCGGGCGCGCCAGTCGGTTCTCGGATTCAGCAAGGACGATGTCGTCATGTGCGCCGGCTTTCCGACCCGCACGCGGGTGAACGACGACGCCGGCACCGAGATCTGGAGCTACGAGTTCGACGAGAAGAACGGCGGCGCCACGGTCACGGCGCCTCTGGTCTTCGGGCTGGCTACGCCGTCGATCAACTATTCGTCGGGCGGCGATTGCAAGGTGCAGTTCCTCTTCATCGACGGTCGCGTGCGCCGGCTGGCCTATGCCGGCGACAACGACGCGGCCAGCGGCCGGGACACGCTGTGCGCTCCGGTCATCGACGACTGCGTGAGCTACGCCGACCAGAACTCCGCGATCCTGGCACGGCGCCAGGCGCGATTGGCGGCCCGGTCCATCCGGACGCCGGACGAATTGGCGACGACGGCTCCTCAATCGACCCAGAGCGAGCTGACGACCGGCAGCATCGAAGAGCCGGCCCCCGCGTCGCCGGCTGCGTCCGCCCCGGCATCTACAAGCGGCACGACGGCCGGCTCGCAGGCCACGACATCGGCCTCCGGCACCACCGAAACGGACGGCGCGCCGATCCGCCTTCGCACGGGCGACGGAAACGAGGTTGATGCTCCCTTGTGAAATGGCTACAAGGCGGCATCCTGGCGCAGGGGCAGCGGCCCGGCCGGCTGTTTCCGCCGGATGTCATGGATGAGCGCGTAGCTCAGTTGGTAGAGCAACTGACTTTTAATCAGTAGGTCCAGGGTTCGAGCCCCTGCGCGCTCACCAGTGATTTCAATCACTTAGCCGATAGACGATGAGAACGAGACGGGAACATGGGGCGTCATGTGAGCCGTCACACGTCACACATGTGATTTTCGTGTTCGCGGGGCGTTCACACGAGAGTTGCTAGAGCGGGATGGCTATAGGCGGAATCGGGCTGGGATTCCCTGGGGGCTGGAAATGTGATTCACCATACGGGCTGGAGTTGGAGGCCAGCACGGATGGCGCGACCCTATTCGATGGATTTGCGAGCTCGGGTGGTTTCGGCGGTGCTGGAGGGCGGTCTGTCGCGC
>NZ_JAZHFT010000139.1:0-1074 GCF_036541425.1 Consotaella aegiceratis | reverse complement strand
GACGCCAACGGCCACCGGAGCCGCACGCGCTACGATGCGCTGGGCAACGTCAAGGAGGCGACCGACGCCGAGGGGCGATCGACGGTCTACGGCTGGGGCGACGACGGCGAGCTGCTGATCGTCATCGACGGCGCCGGCAACAGGAAGACCTACGAGCACGACGACCACGCCAACGTCGTCGCCGAAATCGACGCCGAGGGCCACCGCACCGAAATCTCCCGCGATGCCCGAGGCCGCGCCGTCGCCACGCGCTTTGCCAACGGCGCGGTGGAGCGGCGCGAATGGGACGAGCACAACCGGCTCGTCGCGGTGACCGACGCGCGCGGCGGCGTCACGCGGCTGTCCTACGACGCCTTCAACCGCTTGGTCGAGACCGTCGATCCGCTCGGCCGGGCGACGCGCCGGAGCTACGGCGCCGGCGCCGGCGGCTTTGACACGGCGACGGCGGTGGTGCGGCCTGACGGCGTCGCCGTGTCGCGGACCTTCGACGGCGCCGGCTCGCTCGCCTCGGTCAGCGACGGCGAAGGCCGCACCTGGTCCTATCGTTATGGCGCCTTCGGCGTGCTGCAGGCGATCACCGACCCCAAGGGCGGCACGCTCGCCTTGGAGACCGACATCGAGGGCCGGCTCACCACGGTGACCAACGCCGCAGGCCTTGCCTGGCGCTTCGAGCGCGACGCGGCGGGGCGCGTCGTCGCCGAGGAGGATTTCGACGGCCGCCTGCGCCGCTACGAGCGCGACGCCGCCGGCCGGGTGGTCGAGACGCAAAAGCCCGACGGCGCCCGCCTCGTCTACGCCTACGACAAGTCGGACCTCGTCACCCGCATCGAGAGCTTTTCGCCGGCGGGCGAGGCTGAGGATGTGGCGCGCTTCTGGTACGACGGTCGGGCGCTGCTGATCCGGGCGGAGAACAAGGCGGCACGGGTCGAGCTGAAGCGCGACAGGAACGGGCGCATCGTCTCGGAGACGCTGAACGGCCGGCGCATCAGATCGACCCGCGACGCCATGGGCGAGCGGATCGCCCGCGAGATCGTCGGCGAGGACCGCGGCCTCGTCGAGATCGTCCGCGATCCC
>NZ_JAZHFT010000138.1:0-1092 GCF_036541425.1 Consotaella aegiceratis | reverse complement strand
TGGTCGCAGTGGATCTCCTCGCCCTCGGGACCCGCCACGATCCCCACTTGCGCCCCCTCGATGCGCGGGCGCTTCGTCGCACGGTGCGGCGTCAGGGGCACGCGCGAGGGCACCGCCTCGAAGCTGTTGCGGTATTCCGGCTCGTCGGACGCCGTCTCGTAGGAGCGATCGACCACCTGATGCACCGCGCGGATCACCACGTGCTCCTCGTAGGTCTTCTCCGGATGCGCCACCTCGTAAGGGCTGAACCGCCGCCCCGGCTCCACCACCCGGATGTTGGAGGAGGCCCGAACCCGCTCGTGGTCGGCCTCCGTCGCCTGCATGCGCAGGTTCTCCACCCGCTCGTGCGCGGCCACGTCCATGGCGCGCGCCGGAAACTCGTAGAGCTCGCGCTTGGCGTTGTCCGGCAGCTCCACCAGCGAGGGCGTTGCGGCCGAGGGCACCGTGTGGGGCGTCTCGAAGTTCCAGTCGCGCCCGGCCCGCTGGCCCGGCACATAGGCATAGCGCCGCCGCCAGTCGTCGATGTGGTTGCGATCGGAGGAGCCTTGCGCGATGCGCATCGCCGCTTCGCCCTCGGCCGCCGCCGACGGCTTCAGCCAGCCGCTCTGGTGGTCGGCCACCACCAGCTGGTGCCGGCCCTTCTCGTGGCGGAACCAATAGAACAGGCCGTCGAACTCAAACCGCCTGAGCAGGTAGTCGAGATCGCTTTCGTTGAACTGAACGGAGTACCCCTGCGCCGGGGGATTGCGGATCACGCCCGAAAAGTCCGGCGCCGTCAGCCCGTGTTCGGCGAACAGAATCTCGGCCACCTCCATCGCCGTCTTGCCGAGGAAGATGCGGCAGTCCGAGCGCCGCGACAACAGCCACATCTCGGGGCGCAGGGTCAGGGTGTAGGAGCGCACGCCGCGGGTCACCATCGGCCCCTCGTCGAGGTCGGTGACCAGCGCGTTGAAGGGCCGGCGGAGTTTCGAATCCTCGCCGCCCCCGCCGCCGAGCCGCCGCCCTCCTCGCCGGCGCCCTGCTGGATCTCCACCAGCACGTCGATCCGCCGCCCGATCAGTTCGGCCGGCTCCACCGCCTCGCGCTTGGCCC
>NZ_JAZHFT010000137.1:0-1127 GCF_036541425.1 Consotaella aegiceratis | reverse complement strand
GCGGTCGATTTCGAGATGTTCCGAGGCGATCTCGTTGCGGCGCTTGGCTACACCAGCGGTCCGCAAGGCGGCCGCCCGCCATTCGATCCGGTGATGATGTTCAAGATCATGGTGATCCAGACGGCCAACAATCTGTCGGATGAACGCGCCGAATTCCTGATCAACGACCGCCTATCCTTCATGCGCTTCTTGGGCCTTGGCCTATCCGACCGCGTGCCGGACGCCCGCACGATCTGGTTGTTCCGGGAGAAGCTGACCAAGGCCGATGCCATCAAGGGGCTGTTCGAGCGCTTCGATGCAGCACTTCGGGCCTCGGGCTACATCGCCATGTCGGGCCAGATCGTCGATGCCAGCCTCGTGGCGGCGCCGCGCCAGCGCAACACCGATGACGAGAAGAAGGCGATCAAGGAAGGCCGGGTGCCGGAGGAGTGGAAGAAGCGGCCTGCCAAGCTCCGGCACAAGGATCGCGATGCGCGCTGGACGGTGAAGTTCACCAAGGCCAAGGAGAAGGCGGATGGCACCAAGCCGCCGGTGGATATCGCCATTCCGGCCTTCGGCTATCAGAACCACATCGCCATCGACCGCCGCTTCGGCTTCATCCGCACGTTCATGGCAACGGATGCTGCGGCCTACGAGGGCGCCCGGCTGCGCGAGGGGCTGCTCGACAAGACCAACACAGCAAGCGACGTTTGGGCCGACACAGCCTATCGCTCGGCCGCCAACGAGACGTTCATGGCTCAGAACGGCTTCGTCAGCCGGGTCCATCGCAAGAAGCCGGCGGGCAAGCCCATGCCAACGGCAACGCGCCGCGCCAACAATGCCAAATCCAGAGTTCGCTCGGCGGTCGAGCACGTCTTTGCCGAACAGAAGAACAGGATGGGTCTGTTTATCCGCACAACCGGCATCGCCCGAGCGAGGACCAAGATCGGCATGGCCAACCTCGTCTACAATATCAAACGCCTGATCTTCCTCGAAAGGGCTGCGGCAGCGTGAACAGGCTGCGGCTGGAAGACGGCCCTTCACACCATCGCCGGAGATGTTGATCAACGGCCGAGGCACCGGGCCGCCACATCACGATCCCAGCGACCAGCCAAATCCTAGCCGAAGGCGTTGATAGAACCATCCAG
>NZ_JAZHFT010000136.1:0-1141 GCF_036541425.1 Consotaella aegiceratis | reverse complement strand
GCGGGTTCGCCCGGATCATCCGCTGCGGCTGATCCGGGAGTTCGCCAACGCGGCGCTGGATGCGCTGTCGGGCGATTTCGCCGACCTTTATTCCGGGATGGGACGTCCCTCGATCGCGCCGGAGATGCTGCTGCGGGCGATGTTGCTGCAGGCGTTCTATTCGATCCGCTCGGAACGGCAGTTGATGGAGCGGCTGGAGTTCGACCTCCTGTTCCGCTGGTTCGTCGGGCTCGGCATCGATGATCCGGTGTGGGACCACTCGACCTTTTCGAAGAACCGCGACCGGCTGCTGGACGGCGCGATCGCGGCGAAGTTCCTGAGTGCGGTGCTGGCGCAGCCACGGGTGAAGCGGCTGCTGTCGAGCGATCACTTCTCGGTCGACGGCACGCTGATCGAAGCCTGGGCCTCGATGAAGAGCTTCAAGCCGAAGGACGGCCCGGACGATCCGCCGTCCGGTGGCGGGCGCAACCGGGAGGCCGATTTCCATGGCGAGAAGCGCTCGAACGCGACGCACGCCTCGACCACCGATCCGCAAGCACGGCTCTTTCGCAAGAGCGCCGGCAAGGAGGCCAAGCTCTGCTTCATGGGCCATGCCCTGATGGAGAACCGCTCCGGTCTTCTGGTTTCCTCCTGCCTGACGGCCGCCGACGGCCACGCCGAGCGGATTGCCGCACTGGCGATGATCGAACCCTATGGCGAGCGCTCAAAGGCGATCACGCTGGGCGCCGACAGGGGCTTCGACACCAAGGACTTCGTCAATGAATTGCGTTCCATGAACGTCACGCCGCACGTGGCGCAGAACACGGCCGGGCGACGATCGGCGAACGACGGGCGCACCACCCGGCATCAGGGCTATGCAACGAGCCTGCGCATCCGCAAGCGGATCGAGGAAGCCTTCGGCTGGATCAAGTCCGTGGCGGGGCTCGCCAAGAGCCGCTTCCTCGGCGTCGAGCGCACGGCCTGGGCCTTCACCTTCGCGGTGGCGGCTTCCGACCTCGTCTGGCTGCCCAGCCTCCTGGCGGTGTCGTCATGAGCGCCCCGGCTGGCTGCAGGCTCGTCGGCCGCTGGCGGATCGTCGAAGCAGACCTTTGGGACCGCGCCACTCTCGACCTCTGCGGCCCCGCCACCATGACGATCGGCC
>NZ_JAZHFT010000135.1:0-1147 GCF_036541425.1 Consotaella aegiceratis | reverse complement strand
GACCGCCGCCGTCAGCGCAATCGTCAGAACCTCCAGAAGATCGTGGCGCTTGGCATTACCCGTGCGCGGATCCGGAACCTCGGCAAAGCTCGCCGTGAACCAGGACATCGGCCTTCTCCTCTCAGAGGCTGTTTTGAAAATCGCAGGGGGGCTTTCGCTGTGGGTCGGCTTATGATTCAAGCTGTGGATGTGGACAGAGCAAAGCCGTGGGCGAATGGCAAGGATCGCCAAGAAAACCAAGCGCTACCCGTCTGATTTGACGGACGAAGAGTGGGATCAGATCGCGCCGCTGATGCCGGCGCCCGGCCGTCGCGGACGCCCTCGCGAGGTCGATTTTCGCGAGGTGATCAACGCGGTGCGCTATCTTGTGCGCTCCGGTTGCGGCTGGCGGATGCTGCCGATCCATTTCGGCCCCTGGCAGGCGGTCTACGGCTGGTTCCGCGAACTGGCGCGACGGTTTCTGTTCCAGACCATCCACGATGTGGCGCTGATGGCGGACCGCGAGCGGGCCGGGCGTGAGGCGAGCCCGTCGGCGGCGGTGATCGACAGCCAGTCCGTCAAGGCGCCGCATGCCGAAACAAGGGGGTACGACGCGGGCAAGAAGATCGTCGGGCGCAAGCGCTACATCGCCGTCGACACCGATGGACGACTGCTGATGGTCAATCTGACCACCGCCGACATCTCCGACAGCGCCGGGGCGCAGATGATCCTGGATGCCATCCGCAAGCGCTGGCCGTGGGTGAAGCATCTGTTCGCCGACGGCGCCTACGACCGCCTCAAGCTGATGGACAAGGCCGCCTATCTCGACTTCGTTGTCGAAATCATCCGCCGATCCGACGACCAGAAGGGTTTCGAAATCCTGCCGCGGCGCTGGGTGGTGGAGCGTACCTTCGGCTGGATGATCCGCTGGCGTCGCCTCGTGCGCGACTATGAAAAGCGCATCGACGTCTCACAAGCCATGATCCTCGTCGCCATGGGCGGAAACCTCATCCGCAGAAACGCACATCCATGAATTTCAAAACAGATGGGGTGATTGGGGTCTGCGCCGCAGGGTGGCTGCTCCCTTCAGGATGTTGGAACGTGGTCCGTGTTGATCGGCCACAGGCATCGAGAGGAAGCAGCCATGAAGCACTATGCCGGACGTGGA
>NZ_JAZHFT010000134.1:0-1151 GCF_036541425.1 Consotaella aegiceratis | reverse complement strand
CACGTGCCAACCTCGATCGCCACGATCCGCCGAAGGATCGCCACCGCGCTCGCCCGCAACCAGCTCCGATGTCCCTGCTGCGCCAGGGTCCATCTTCAGCAATCACTCCGTTTATGACGCAGTAAGATTAGTTGCTTGACGCAAAGTCATAGCGTGATGGTTTATATCTTGCGCTTTCACTGGCTTTATGCGTCCACTGCCTTCTTTTGCGCGGAAATTGAAGACGACGACTTCGTCAGTGGACCGATGTTTGCTCCATACACCATGAACCCAATTATTTCGTGTAGCGGAGAGGCGGCTAATTCGGTCAATCGTTCTTGATATCTCGTCCTTATCGTATTGAGTTGTGCTCCAGGCCGGTATCATCCCCTGTAGGAATTTGACGCGCGCTTCGAATGTCGGAATGCGATAGAAACCAAAATGAGCCATATCGGTCGATATCTCGCAAATCGCACACATTGCGAACATCAATGCTGTTTCGGCCGTAGCCCAAGCGACAACCATATTACCAAGGGCCGTCGCGATTTCGGGATCGCGATCAAAGCTGTCGATATCGGTGTAGGGTTCCATGGCGGATTATGATGATCAAAAGCGAGACGAAGTTCTAAAGCGACTTCTCGACACGCCGCCTCAGCCTAAGGGAGGGACTTGCCGACAAGTCTCACGAAAGCGAGATGCGTCAAAAGCAGAAACCGGGCGGCAATCCCGCGAAGAACGACCGCCCGGAAGAGCGATAGGCTTAGCCTATTTTCTCTTTTTGCGCTTAACGGTTTCGACGATAGCCGTCGCCTTTCGGCGTTCGGCAACCTTGACCGGGATAAATTGCCCGTTCTTGGCGTCTCGACCGCGCTTGTACGTCTTAGCCATGATAGTTTCCTTTCTTGGCTAGGCATGCGGCCGGGCCGCACTCCCTGAAGCACCCCCGCGCGCTTCATCCGTAAAAAGCAATCGGGTTGCGAATCAGAGACGCGGTTCAATTATTGCGCTTGTTGCGTTTTATTAGAAGGGTGCGAGCCTTCTGCTTCAGGGCTATCGCATTTGGCCGAGGATGGAACGAGCGAAGTCGTTGGACCATCCGGATCGCTTTCGCTTGCGACGGATGGAGATTGAAGGCCTGGCGCGCTTGAGCATGTTGAGGGCGAGCTTTCGCA
>NZ_JAZHFT010000133.1:0-1165 GCF_036541425.1 Consotaella aegiceratis | reverse complement strand
ATACCGCTGAGCGGATGATCTGACTCTGGCGTGATTTGCGTGGCTTCGGCGACCGTGATTCCTTCGTACTAGATGCGACGAGGGAGATGCGGATGGCGTTGGAGATCAGCGACAGATATTCGGCAGGCGAGCTCCGGGCGATGGCCCGCCGAGAGACGAATGGGCGGGTGGCGAGCAGAATGCTGGCGATCGCCAATGCTCTCGATGGGATGAGCCGGGCGGATGCGGCGCGGGCTGCCGGCATGGATCGGCAGACGCTGCGCGACTGGGTGGTGCGCTACAACGAGGACGGCATTGCCGGGCTGTGCGACCTGCCGAAGGGCCATCCGGCACCGCGGCTGACGGAGGGCGAGCTGGCGGCGCTGTCCGCCGTCATCTTCCGCGGCCCCGATCCAGAGACGGACGGCGTATCGACCTGGACGCTGTCGGAACTGTGTCGCTGGATCGAGGCCCATTTCGGCAAGAGCCTGCACCCGGCCAGCCTGTCGCGCATCCTGCGCCAGAACGGCTTCTCCCGACAGAAGACGCGGCCGAGCCATCCGTTCAAGGATCCGAAAGCGCAGGAGCGCTTCCAAAAAAGGGGCTTCGCGAGGCCCTGAAGGCCGCTCTCCAAGCCCATCCCGATAAGCGGATCGAGGTGTGGTTTCAGGACGAGGCTCGGGTCGGCCAGAAGGGCCGGCTTTGCCATCGTTGGTGGACACGCGGTAAGCGTCCGCCCGGTCTCTGCGATCAACGTTTCGAGTGGACCTACATCTATGGTGCTGTCGAGCCGGCGACGGGGAGGTCCTTCGCGCTGATCCTGCCCTTCGCCAACAAGGAGATGATGAGCCTCTATCTGGCCGAGTTCGCCAAGACCATTGCCGATGAGGTTCACGTCGTCATGGTCCTCGACGGCGCCGGCTGGCACGGCAAGGCGGGGCTCAACGTGCCCGACGCCATCACGCTGGTTCCGCTGCCCGCCTACAGTCCAGAGCTCAACCCAGTGGAGCGGCTATGGCTCTATCTCAAGGAGACGTGCCTCTCGCTGCGCTTCTTCGCCGATCAGGCCGCCATCATCGACGCCTGCTGCCAAGCCTGGAACCGCGCCACCGAAAATCTTGAGCGCATCATCTCGCTCTGCAACTATCCCTGGATCAAGGCGGTCACTTCATAGGCTCAGCGGTAT
>NZ_JAZHFT010000132.1:0-1170 GCF_036541425.1 Consotaella aegiceratis | reverse complement strand
TGGCTCAATCGCAATCGACGGCTTGCCAAGGACTTCGAGCAGACCATCGCATCTGCCAATGCATGGCTGTTCCTCGCCTCGGTCCAACTCCTCGCTCGCCGCGTCGCAAGGCTCGCTAATTCATCTGCTTAGTTTTGAATCGGACACTAAGAGATGCACGATGCAGGTCTGAACCGTCGTTTCCGGAAAGACGGCGTGAATGGCCTCGGGAAAGCCCTTCAGGCCGTCGACGACGGCAACGAGAATGTCTTCGACGCCGCGGTTCTTCAGCTCGTTCATGACCCGTAGCCAGAACTTGGCGCCCTCGCTCTGCTCGAGCCAGAGGCCCAGGATCTCCTTGGCGCCGTCGGCCCTGACGCCGAGGGCGATATGAACGGCCTTGTTACGCACGATCCCTTCGTCACGGATCTTGGCACGCAGGGCATCGAAGAACACCAGGGCATAGGCGCTTTCCAGCGGCCGCGCCTGCCAGGCGGCGATCTCGTCCAAAACCGCGTCGGTAACAGCCGAGATGAGGTCCGGCGAGACGTCGATGCCATAGAGATCGTGGAGATGGCCGACGATCTCGCGGGTGCTCATGCCGCGGGCATACATGGAAATGATCTTTTCGTCGAAGCCAGGAAACCGGCGCTGGTATTTGGTGATGAGCTGCGGGTCGAAGCTCGCCTGGCGATCCCGTGGCACCTCCAGCTCGAATTGGCCGCTATCGGTCGTCACCGTCTTCTTGCCGTAACCGTTGCGACTGTTGCCGGTGCCGCCTTCGCCGGAAAGATGATGGTCCATCTCGGCATTCAAGGCGCGTTCGGCAAACGCCTTCTTCAACTCGTCGAGTAGGCCGTTCGGATCGAACGCCGTCTTGGCATCGGCCCCGGCCAGAAGCTGGTCGAGAATGGCATCAGGGATCTTCGGCTCTTTGCGTCGCGGCATCGGGGATCTCCTTCTTTCCCACTATGCCCGCCCACACGAAATTCCTGATAGTCCCGACCTTGCGGCCTACGTCAAGCAATGCCTTGCGATGGGACTGTCGCCCGAGCAGATCGCCGGAGCAGGCGGCGTTCATCGAGAAGCTGAACCCCTGCTTCCGCGAGCGCCATGTCGAGAGTTCGGCGCCGGGCGAACTGCTGTCGGCCGACACCTTCTTCGTCGGCAACCTCAAGGGCATCGGCAAGG
>NZ_JAZHFT010000131.1:0-1176 GCF_036541425.1 Consotaella aegiceratis | reverse complement strand
TGGCTCAATCGCAATCGACGGCTTGCCAAGGACTTCGAGCAGACCATCGCATCTGCCAATGCATGGCTGTTCCTCGCCTCGGTCCAACTCCTCGCTCGCCGCGTCGCAAGGCTCGCTAATTCATCTGCTTAGTTTTGAATCGGACACTAAAGGACTGCTGGAAAAGGTCCATTTGTGGCGCTGGTGGCAGCGGATGCAGGATCGTCGACAGATATTTCTCGTAGGCCAAGCCAAGAACATCTGAGTCAATCCAGGCAAAATTGTAGCGGCTTCCTGCAAAAGGCAGGCGGCGAGGCTTATAGAGGTCGCCTATTATGCCGGAAATCACGTGCTTTGGGATGGCGTCCAACTGCACATTGTCGAAAAGCTCGCTACCGATGTACTCTCTCGCGTCCTGAAAGGTCGATATGAGGGCTTCCACATCTAGCGGAGTTTGAGAGGAAATGGCCGGACTCAGCGGCTTCACATTTGGAGCCAGTCGACGATCTTCAATTGTTCGAAGTACGAATAGTTTCGCAAACAGCGTCTGCAGATGTTCGTCTACGCCGGAGTGAGTGCGTGATGATTTCAGCGCCTCATCGCGCCAAGCATCAAGCCGATCAACCAACTCGTCATCCACCGGCTGTAGAAGTTTGGGGTTTGGATAGTGCTCCAACGCGAGCCGATCTGGTTCACCCTCCGCAACCTGCTCTGGCTCAAATGCACTGAGAAATTTGTGTTCTGCTTCCAAGCGATCCCAGGAAACCGTAGGCATCGCAAACCAGTCATCTTGAGCAAGCCAGTGCGAGTTGAAGGCCGTGAGCCCGTGTTCATCTGCAAAAAGCCCCCAGCGAACTGCGGCATGATAGCCGTATAACGCCGCACCGTTCAGAGGGTCCGCCCCGTTCCGGTGTATCGGGGACGCAAAAAGAGCCGCAGGCTGGACGCCCAAGAACCCTCTGCCCACGTCCAGAACAGTCTCGCCTAGCGTTATCCTCCGTTCCCGCACCCGATCGCCGTTCCAGCCGAAAGCAGCGGCAAGCTCCTTAGTGTCTGATCCGAAATTGAGGTGAGTGGTATCAGTGGGTTAGCTTGACAGCCTCGCCGGCCGTTGATTCAGGGGTTTTGCCAAAAACTACCTTGGATCAACGATGTGGACCGATACCACTCGCGCACAGCATGCGCGCACCAGCCTGG
>NZ_JAZHFT010000130.1:0-1176 GCF_036541425.1 Consotaella aegiceratis | reverse complement strand
CTACTCGACGATCGAGGAGACGATACCGGCGCCGACGGTGCGGCCGCCTTCGCGGATGGCGAAGCGCAGCTTCTCTTCCATCGCGATCGGCACGATCAGCGTCACGTCCATCGTCACGTTGTCGCCCGGCATCACCATCTCCGTGCCTTCCGGCAGCGTGACGACACCCGTCACGTCCGTCGTGCGGAAATAGAACTGCGGACGGTAGTTGGTGAAGAACGGCGTATGACGACCGCCCTCCTCCTTCGTCAGGATGTAGGCTTCCGCCTTGAACTTCGTGTGCGGCGTCACCGAACCCGGCTTGCACAGGATCTGACCGCGCTCCACGTCCTCACGGCCGACACCGCGCAGCAGCGCGCCGATGTTGTCGCCCGCCTGGCCCTGGTCCAGAAGCTTGCGGAACATCTCCACACCCGTCACCGTCGTCTTCGACGTCGTGCGGATGCCCACGATCTCCACTTCCTCGCCAACCTTGATCACGCCGCGCTCCACGCGACCCGTCACCACCGTGCCGCGCCCCGAGATCGAGAACACGTCCTCGATCGGCATCAGGAACGGCTGGTCCACCGGACGCTCCGGCGTCGGGATGTAGTCGTCGACCGCCGCCATCAGCGCGCGGACCGCATCCTCGCCCGTCTCCTTGTTGGAGTCCTCGAGCGCCGCAAGCGCCGAGCCCTTGACGATCGGAATGTCGTCGCCCGGGAACTCGTAGCTCGACAGAAGCTCGCGAACCTCCAGCTCGACCAGCTCCAGAAGCTCCGGATCGTCGACCTGGTCCACCTTGTTCAGGAACACCACGATCGCCGGGACGCCGACCTGGCGCGCCAGAAGAATGTGCTCGCGCGTCTGCGGCATCGGGCCGTCCGCCGCCGAGACGACCAGGATCGCCCCGTCCATCTGCGCCGCGCCCGTGATCATGTTCTTCACGTAGTCCGCGTGGCCCGGGCAGTCGACGTGCGCGTAGTGACGCTTCTCCGTCTCGTACTCCACGTGCGCCGTCGCAATCGTGATGCCGCGCGCCTTCTCTTCAGGCGCAGCGTCAATCTGGTCGTACGCCCGGTACTCGCCAAAATACTTCGTGATCGCCGCCGTCAGAGACGTCTTCCCATGGTCAACGTGACCAATCGTCCCAATGTTGCAATGCGGCTTCGTACGCTCAAATTTGCTCTTGGCCAT